>JBCCEW010000035.1 GCA_039030075.1 Myxococcota bacterium
GCTCGGGTTCAGCGGGCTGGGCTCGGGTTCAGCGGGCTGGGCTCGGGTTCAGCGGGCTGGGCTCGGGCTCAGCGGGCTGGGCTCGGGCTCAGCCCGCCGCGATCGCCTCGCGGCAACCGGTTTCGTCGAGCAGGGCATCCAGGCCCGGGTTGCGCGCCGCCGCGTACTTCGCGCGCAGCGCCACGAGCGACTTCGCGTGGTACTTCTGGGGCTTCTGGGTCCAGGTGCGCCCGGCGAGTTCGACGCTGAACTCCTCGGCGCCGTCCGCGAGCGCCGCGGCGTTGGCGACGCTCCAGGGGAGGAAGAGCGTTCCGACCTGGGACCGGAGGAACGGCGTGAGCGTCGGGGCCAGGCTCGCCCAACCCTCGAACGCGCCTTCGTCCTTCGGCTCCAGCATCCGCTCGATCCAGGGGAGGAGCCGCGGCGTGTGCTCGCGGAGGAACGCCCCCGCCGTCGGATCGGTGAAGGCGTTGTAGACCTGTCCCCAGAGCCCGAAGTCGCCGAATGCAGGCCGACCGCCAAACAGATAGGGGCGATCCGCGAGGTGCGCGTCGAGCAGACGAACGCCCTCCTGGAAGGACTCCTCGATCTGGGGACCCGTCTGGGGGCTGCTGCCGACGAACCAGACACGCCCCAGCATGCGTTCGCGCAGCCCGGCCGCGGCGTCGGCGAAGGGCGCTCCCTCGACCCCGGGCATCATGCTCGCGACCAACCGCTCCGACGCCGAGACCTGATCGGCTTCGCGCGCCCAGCGGTAGTGGAACATCCACTTGTTGCCCCACTCGTCGCCGAACTCCTCGAGCAGCGCCGAGACGAAGGCGGCGATGGAGTCGTCCGGGTGGATCGACGGTTCGGGATGCGCCGCTTCGAAGGTCTCGAGGATGGGCGTCGAGTCCTGTTGGACGCTCCCATCGGAGCCGACGACCAGCGGGATGATCGGCAGCTTCGCGTGCTGCTGATACTCCCCCATCGTCGACTGGTCGCGGACCACCCACTCGTGGGGAATCTGCTTGTAGCGGAAGTAGGAGCGGACCTTCACCGAGTACGGGGAAAGCTCGACTCCGAAGATGCGGTAGTGGGTGTCGCTGGCCATGCGCGTCTGCCTCCGGGTGGGGACGCGCGAGTATCGCACGGCGCACCACCCGGGAGGCAAGCGCACGAACGCTACGGCCTCAGCAGCAGCGCTCGACCGTCTGGAGCTCGTTCGGGTCGAAGCCGCCGAAGCTCTCGCTGTGCTCGCGGATCCGATACCACTCCCAGGCGAGACCGTCGGGAGACTGGGTCCACACCTTCCCCGCCCGTGCGTAGCAGCAGGTGGTGTCTTCCTCGACGCGATGGGCCAGGCCCGCTTCCTGTACGCGGGTGACCGCAGCGTCGAGATCCGCCTCCTCGGGCACTTCGACTCCGAGATGATTGAGCGACTCGTCGGCGGTCTTGTTCTCGAAGAGCACGAGCTTGAGCGGAGGCGATTCCACTTCGAAGTTCGCGTAGCCGGGCTTGCGCTTGTGCACCTCGGTCGCGAAGAGCTTGCGGTAGAACTCGATCGCGGCCTCGAGGTCGCTCACGTTGAGTGCCAGTTGCAGACGCATGCGGGGTCTCCTGTGCGCGGGGGCGCGTTTCTCATTTCTATATTTCGATAATAATCAAAATAAAGGCTGCGTCAAGCGGGCGCTCGTTCGGGACGGCCTCGCGGCCCTAGCGCCGGCCGAGCAGGAGCGAAACGACCGCGTCGGCGTGGGCTTCGACGGCGGCTTCGGTGGTCGGGTCTTCTCCGCTGGCCGCCTTGGCTTCCGGGGCCTGGCTGAAGATCAGCCCCGCGGCGCCCACCATGATGTAGTAGAGCGACAGGGGCGGAATCGGCGGCCCGCCGCGTTGCTTGCCGAGCTCTTCGAGCCTTGGAACCAGCGCTTCGTAGATCGGGCGCACGTGCCGCTTCACCAACCAACGCATGCGCGCCCCGTTGCGCTTGCCCTCGTCGTTCATCAGGCGGATGAACTCGGGATTCCGGGACGTGAAATGCACGAAGCGCCGCACCAGCCGCTCGGTCTCGGCCGCGGCCACGTCCTGGTTCGCTGCGGCGTCTCCGAGTTCCCCGGTCAACTCTTCGAAGCAGCGGTCGACGGCGGCCTTCCAGAGCTCCTCTTTGCTCGAGAAGTAGTACCGGATGAGGCCGTGGTTGGCGCCGGCCCGCTCGGCGATCTCCCGGGTCGTGGCTCCATCGAAGCCCCGCTCGGCGAAGGTCTGGAGCGCAGCCGAGAGAATCCGGCCGCGGCGCCCCTCGTCTGCGACGTCCTGCTCCGCGACTGCCGACCGTCTCCCCGCCACCCGACTGACCTCGTTCCAGGGCATTTCCCCCAAACGGGGCTTGCCGACCGGGGGCGAGCTTATACGATTGGATAAGCCCATGCTCGACCCGGGAACCGATCCCAGGAGGCCCGATGCAACTCGATTCGGATGGCGTCACGACCCGCGAGGTCCTCGATTGGAAGGGTCTGCACCTGCTGCACTTCCAGGCGAGCTCCTGCTCTCAGAAGGTGCGGATCCTGCTGGCGGAGAAGGGACTCGACTGGGAATCACACCCGGTCGACCTGATCCGCCACGAGAACACCCACCCCTGGTTCGTGGGCATCAACCCGCGCGGCGTCGTGCCGGTGTTGGTGCACGACGGCGTCGTCCACATCGAGAGCAACGACATCCTGGCGTACCTCGATGCCTTGCCGTCCGAGGCGTCGCCCTTCTTTCCCCAGGACGCCGCCGAAGGCGAGCGGGCGAAAACCTCACTCGAGCTCGAAGACGGGCTCCACATGGACCTGCGGACGATCACGATGGGTTTCCTGGTTCCGGCGACCCTCGCGAAGAAGCCGCCCGCCACCCTCGAGCGGTTCGCCCAGGCCGGCGTAGAAGACGAGAAGCGGGCCATCGAAGTGCGGTGGTGGCGCGACTTTGCCGACCAGGGCATCACGCGCCAGCAGGGCCGCGCGTCGGGTGCCGCCTTCGGTCGTGCCTTCGAAACCCTCGAAAGCTGGCTCGCGGACGGCGAGTGGCTGCTCGGGGATCGTCTCTCGGTCCTCGAGATCGCGTGGTTCATCTCGGTGCACCGACTCGCGGGCGCGGGGTACCCGCTCGAGCGACACCCGAAGCTCGCCGCGCTCTACGCCCGGCTCCTGGAACGCCCCGCGTTCGCGCGCGAGGTCGAAAGCCGCGGGCTGCCCGGCCTGGCGCTCCAGGCCTACGGCTGGTTCCGCAAGCTCACGGGCACGACGCTGCGCGAGGCGATGCGCTGAGCTCAGCGCGCCGAGAAGCGGCGCATCACCAGGCTCATCGCCGGACGCAGCGCGCGCCCGAGCCAGCGCTGCCAGCCCGCCAGTGCCGGCGTGTTCCCGGCGGACCCGAACGCGTCGATGCCGAGTTCTTCGCGCACGTCCGCGCTGAGCATCGCAACCGGCGTGTCGAGGGGAATGCCCGTGCCGTCGGCGATCCGCACCATCCGCGAGAAGTTGCCGATCACGGCCGCGGCGTCGACGACCGCTGCGTCACCGAGTTCGGTCGCCACCGCTTCGCGCGCGCGTTTCGCGTCGCCCGCGTCTCCGCGCACCGCCGCTTCGACGAACCCGATCAGCGCCTCTCCGCCCGGAACTCCCGACCCGGCCGCACGCGCGCCGTCGGTCACGGCGAGCAGATCCGGGCTCTCTCCCTGCAGCGCGCTGCTCTCACGGAGCAGCATGGTGTGTGCCGACGTTCAGTAGAAGCACTCATTGAGCGCCGAGACGCGGCCCGCGACCAGTTCGATCTGCGAGCGTGAGAGTGCGCGCCCGGTATTCGCACCGAGATTGCCGAGACGTTCGTGGGGCAGATACTGGGCCGAGCTCAGGGTGCTGAGCATCCGCACGTTGCTGGGCACCTGGCTCAGCGCACGCAGCACGTTCGGAATCTGGGGCAGCGGCGGGAAGAGATCCTCGTAGGGCCCGACCGCGGCCGCCTTGTCGAGGGTGGCGACGTACCCCGGCCCCGGCACCAGGCCGGCGGGAACTTCCCCGGTGGGCTCGCCGGCCACGGGCGCGGGCAGCGGCTCGGGTGCCAGGCCGAGCGCGCGGTGGAACGCATCGATCGAGATCGACATGACGACCACGCCGAGCAGCTCGACGTAGGCGCCCTCGGACAAACCAGCCGCCAGCGTGCGGTCGAGCCACCCCTTCGAAATCCTCGACGCGTCCGTCACGATCCGGTGGATCGCCTCGCTCGCCGCCTCGGGAAGCTCCCCCGACACGTCGTAGTCGCGCTCGACGGCGCTCGGCGAGAGCGGGAGGACGCCGCCGCGACGGAGGAAGTCTTCCTTGGCCAGTCGGGCCTCGGCCACGATCGCGACGCGCTGGGCGCCGGTCCAGAACGAGCCCGGCGCAGCAATCCAGTCCCACGCCTTGCGGAACGCGTCGGCCAGATCGGACCGGATCGGGTAGGGAGCGTCGGAGTAGTCGAAGGCCATGTCCACAGGGTCCGACGACCCCTGCAAAGAGTCAAGCACGGGAGCCGGAGGCTCCTCCGCCAGACGCGGCGGGGGGATCCTTCAGTTCGATCAGCAGCTCGTAGTACGGCTCTTCGCCCACGTTGCGTGCCCGCTCGACGCCGCCCCGAGGGATGTAGAAGTGCTGACCGGGCACGACGTCGGCTTCGAGGTATTCGGCGTAGGGAGACTGGGTGCGCGGATCCGGGACGACGGCCATCCGGTCGCCGGTGATCTGGACCAGGATGTGGTCGAGGTGGTGCTGGTGCAGCGGGCCCTCTTCGCCCGGTGCGAGGCGCATCTCCCAGATCTTCACGCGCTCGTTCTCGAACAAGAGCCGCGACGCAACATCGGCCGTGGGTTCGGATGCTTCGGACATGGCCATCCTCCGGTGTCAGTAGCCCTGCTCGACGTCCACCCGGTATGCGAGCGGTTCGTCGTTCAGGAAGTGAGTGAGATTCTCGAGGAACGGATCGAGCAATCGGTCGAGTGCGCCCGGTCCGTTCCAGGAACAGTGCGGGGACAACCGCACGCGCGGGTGGGTGTAGAGCCAATGGCCGGCGGGGAGCGGCTCGGGCGTCACCGTGTCGAGGGAAGCGAGCGCGACCCGACCGGAGTCGAGGGCCGCACGCAGTGCGTCCTGATCGACGAGGCCGCCGCGCGCGACGTTGATGAGATGCACGCCTTCCTTGATGCGCGCGAAGGTGTCCTGGCCCAGGAGCCCCCGCGTCGCCGGCGTGTACGGTGCCGCGACCACCAGGTGGTCGGCTTCGGCCAGGAGCGCGTCGAACGACACGATCTCGACCCCGTCGAGGTCCGACGGCTGGGTAGAGCGGCGGTGCGCCAACACCCGCATGCCGAAGGGCAGTGCGCGCTCGGCCGTCGCCCGCGCGATGCCCCCGAAGCCGAGCAAGCCGAGGGTCCGTCCGTCGAGCCCCCCGAGATCGAAGCGGTTCCAGCGCTCGGGAGCCTCTTCGATCCACACATCGGGCAGACGCTTCTCGGCGGCCAACAGCATCGCCATCACCCACTCGGAGATCGGGGTCGCGCTGGCGCCGCGGGAACAGGTGAGCGGCACGTCGCCGAGTTCCGCGAACGGAAACGCGTTGACCCCGGTGCCGTAGGCGTGCACCCAGCGCACGCCGCAGCGCAGCAGCGCTCCGAGGTTCGGGCTGCCCCACGCCTGCGTGAGCAGTACGTCGCCGACGAGCCCCGGTTCGAGCGCGCCTTCTTCCGGCACGACTTCGACGGCGATGTCGGGGAAGCGCTCTCGCAATGGCGCGAGCAATCCGAGCGGGAAGTGACTGAGGATGCGAAGGGGATGCGAACTCACGCGGTGCTCTCTGGCTTCTTGCTGGCCTCGCACGCACGGGTCATGCTGCGCGCATGGAAATGTTGGTCGGGGACATCGTGCGTCGCAACGCGGCAGTGGTTCCCGACGACATCGCGGCCTCGCTGGGGGAGCGCACACTCTCGCACCGCGCCCTCGACGCCATGGCGAACCGGCTCGTTCACGGGTTGCGCGCGCAGGGCATCGGGCACGGCGATCGCGTGGTCACCTGGTCGGACACCTGCCTGGAAGTGCTGCCCCTGTTCGTCGCGTGCGCGAAGCTCGGCGCCGTCTTTGCGCCACTGAACGCCCGCTACAGCGCCGACGAAGCGGCGCCCGTGGCCGCCCTGGCGCGACCGGCCCTGCTGGTGAGCGACGCCCAGCGCGCGGCGGCGTCCGAGAGCGTGGCGAAGGCCGCCGACGTTCCGCGCCTCGCCCACCTGGGCGAGTGCGACGGCCCCGGACTCGACCTGACCGCCCTGGCCAGCCAGGCCGACGACAGCGGCTGGGTCGAGCCGGCGCTGCGCGAGGAAGATCCCCAGGTCCTCTTCTTCACGAGCGGCAGCACCGGCCGCCCGAAGGGGGTGGTGCTCTCGCATCGCGCCAACTACCTGCGCGGCTTCCAGGGTGTCTTCCGCGACGTTCCGGAACGCTCGGTCTGCATGTTTCCGCTCTTCCACATGGCCGGCTTCACGCTGTCGATCGCCGCGTGGCAGACGCGGGGCGAGATCGCCCTGGTCGAGTCCGCAGATGCCGACACCTTGCTGGCGACCGTCGAGCGCCGACGCGCGAACCGGCTCTACGCGATCCCAGCGGTGTGGGCGCGCATCCTCGACCACGACCCGAGCCGCTACGACACCTCGAGCCTGCGCGAGGCCGACACGGGCACCTCCGCCGTCCCCATCGAGCTGGTCCGCGCCCTCAAGGAACGCTTTCCCGACAGCGCGACCCGCATCTACTACGGGTCGACCGAAGCCGGCTCGGGAACCACGCTTCCCGACGCCGACGTCTTGCGAAAGCCGGGCAGCGTCGGGCCGGCGTCGCCGGGCGTCGACCTGCGCGTCGCCGACGACGGCGAGATCGTCCTGCGCAGCAAGTATCTCTTCGACGGTTACTTCGACGACCCGGCCACCACCGCCGAAGCGCTGCGCGACGGCTGGTTCCACACCGGCGACCTCGGCGAGCTCGACGACGAGGGCTACCTGCAGGTCGTCGGTCGCAAGAAGGAACTGATCCGCACCGGCGGCGAGAGCGTCGCGCCCTCCGAAGTCGAAGCGGTGGTGCGCGAACACCCGGGCATCGCCGAGGTCGCGATCGTGGGCGTGCCCGATCCGCAGTGGGGCGAGGTGGTGTGCGCCGTGGTCGTGCGCGGGTCGGGACCCCCGCCCGACCTCGACGCGCTGCAGGCGCTCTGCCGCGATCGACTCGCGTCCTTCAAGAAGCCGCGCCGGCTCGTCTTCGTCGACGCCCTGCCCCGGACCGCCGCCACCGGCCAGGTCCAGCGCGCCCTGCTGGTCGAGCAGATCGTCAGCGGCTGATCCCACGCGTCCGCCCCCTCCCGGGACCCCGCCCCGGTCCCGCGAGCGCCGGCGAGACCGGGGGGTTGCTTCGTGTCGCCGGTGAGAATACCATTCTCGCGAATCGAGAACGAGGTTCTCTTCGTGAAATCGAACACTTCGGACGCTCCCGAGGCAGCTCCCGCGGCGCTGGGGCGCTGGGCGCGCCGATCGGCGCGGAGGGCGGGGGCGTCCCGCGCGGCCCGGCACGACGACACCGTGCGCCGCCTGGTCGAGGCGAGCCTCGAACTGATTCGCGAAACGGGCGCGCTCGAGCCCCGCGTCTCCGAGATCCTGCGGCGCGCGGGCCTTTCGAATCAGGCCTTCTACCGCCACTTCGAATCGAAGGACGAGCTGCTCCTGTGTGTGCTCGACGAGGGCGTGCGGATGCTGGGCAGCTATCTCGACCATCGCCTGGACCGTGCGGAGGATCCGGCCGAGCAGGTGCGCCACTGGCTGGAGGGCATCCTCGAGCAGGGCTTGCAAGCCGAAGCAGCCGCGGCGACCCGACCCTTCGCGTGTTCCCGCGCGCGACTCTCGGAACTCTTCCCCGACGAGGTCGCCGCCTCGGAAGCGCGCCTGATCGGGCCGCTGCGGGAACGTCTGGAAAAGGCCGCGCGCGCCGGTTGGCCCGGACACCCCCAGCGAGACGCCGACACGCTCTACACCCTCGCGATGGGCTGGCTGCAGCGCAGCCTCACCCAGCCCGAGCCGCCGACGCGCGACGACGCGACACACCTCGTGCGTTTTGCGCTCGCGGGCCTGGCCCTGGCCACCGACGGAGGCAGCGACTGAGATGGAACGCGCGATCCTCTTCACCGGCATCGGCGGCCAGGGCATCCAGCTCGCCGCACAGATCCTCGCGCGGGCCGCGGTGGCCGAAGGACGGCATGCGCTGCTCTTCGGTTCCTACGGTGGCACGATGCGCGGTGGCCCCACCGACTCGACGCTGCTCGTCGCGGATGCGCCGGTGACGGGGACACCGATCGTGTCCCGCGCCTGGGCCGGCCTGGGCATGCACCCGAGCTTCTTCCCCGCCGTCGCCGCGAAGCTCGAACCGGGCGCTGTGGTGTGCGTGAACGCGTCGCTCTTCGAAGACGGCCTGGCAGAACCCCAGATCGAGCCGCCCTGGCGGGTGTTCTCGGTCGAGGCCACGCGTCTCGCCTCGGAGCTGGGCGCCGGACGCGCGGGGAGCCTGCTCTTGCTCGGCGCCTTCGCCAACGCGACGGCGCTCGTCTCCCTCGACGCGCTGGTCGCCGCCATGGACGCCACGCTGCCCGCCCGACGTCGCGAACACCGCGAGCTCAACGAAGCCGCGCTGCGTCGCGGGTTCGAGGTCACGCCTCACGCGGTGGCTCCCGCCTGGACTTCCTCGGAGCGCGCAGCATGAGCGCCGTGGTGTCCCGCGGAACCGTCACGCTCGCCGCCGACCGCTGCAAGGGTTGCGCCCTGTGCGTCCCCGCCTGCCCGCCGGGCGTGCTGCGCATGTCGGAAACCCACAACGCCCAGGGCTATCCGATTCCCGAGCTGGTGCCGGGCTGTACGGGCTGCGGCGCCTGCCTGCTCGTCTGCCCCGATTTCTGCTTCGAGATCTACCGCTACGAGACGCCCCAGGAACACGAGGTTTCCCCGTGACCGCCGAACTCCTCGAAGGCTCGCTCGCGATCGCCCGCGCAGCGCTGCTCGCGGACTGCCGTTTCTTCGCGGGCTACCCGATGACCCCCTTCACCGAGCTCCTCGAACACATGGCGGAGGCGCTGCCGACGGAAGGCGGCGTGTGCATCAACGCCGAGAGCGAGCTCGAAGCCGTCGGGATGGCCTGGGGCGCGCTGGCCACCGGGGCCCGAGCGGCCACTGGATCGACGGGGCAAGGGCTCGCCCTGATGCAGGAGTCGCTCTCGGAGATCACCCGCGCCGAGCTCCCCCTGGTCGTCTTTCACATGGCGCGCGGCCAGTTCGACTACACCCAGGCGACGCGCGGCGGGGGCCACGGCGACTATCGCCACCTCGTGCTCGCGCCGAGCGACGTGCAGGAAGCCGTCGAGCTCACCCAGCTCGCCTTCCACCTCGCCGATCACTGGCGCAACCCGGTTCAGATCTACGGCGATTTCTTTCTCGCCCACACCTACGAGTCGGTGGAACTCGCCCCCCTCGACCTCCCCGCCCTTCCGGAAAAGGAATGGGCCGTCGACGGACGACTCGGGGGCAGCGGGCGATCGCGAAACCTGAACCCGCTCGGGATGGAGAAGGGTGCGAAGGGCATCGAACCCGAACGCTTCTGGGTGCGCCTCCAGGAAAAGCACGATCGGATGGCCGAGACCGAGATGCGCCACGAGGCGTTCGCCTGCGAGGACGCCGAGCTGGTGATCGTCGCGTTCGGCTCCCTGGCGCGCTTTGCGCGCTCGGTCGTGCAGGAGCTGCGCGCCGAAGGCGTCCGCGTCGGCCTGTTCCGCCCGATCTCGCTCTGGCCCTTCCCGGCGCCGGCCCTGTCCGAAGCCGCCAGCGGGGCACGGCGCGTCGCCGTCCTCGAACAGAACGGGGGCCAGATGATCGACGACGTGCGACTCGCGGTACTCGGACGCGCGCCGGTCGAGGCGATCGGCGGCATCTCGAGCGACGACGCCGGCTTCGGGGTCGGCGATCTCTATGCGCCGGCCGAGATCCGCCGCCGCGTCGAAGCAGCCCTCGCCGCACGAGGAGGCGTGCAGTGAGCGACGACCGCCCCGCCCCGCCGACGGTCCCGATCGACCGGCCGCCCGAGGAGGCGGCGAAGCGCCTGGGTCATTTCCGACCGCGCCTGCTGCTCCACGAAGACCACGACCTGTGCCCAGGCTGCGGCGAACCGGTCGCGATCCGGATCCTGCTGGACGCCATCGAGGAGCTCGGCTGCGCCGAGAGTGCGATCGGGGTGATCGGCATCGGCTGCTACACCGCCTTCACCAGCACCCTCGACGTCGATCTCGTGCAGGCCCTGCACGGTCGCGCACCGTCGGTGGCGACGGGGGCCAAACGCATGCGCCCCGACTGTCTGCTCTTCACGCTCCAGGGCGACGGGGACATGGTGAACGAGGGCCTGCAGGAAGTGCTGCACACGGCCGCCCGCGGTGAAGCGGTCACCTGCGTGCTGCTCAACAACGGCGTGTTCGGCGAGACCGGTGGACACATGACGGCCACCACGACGCTCGGGCAGCGCACGAAGAACAGCCTCGAGGGTCGCGACGCCGCCTACCACGGCCACCCGATCCGCATCGGCGACCTGATCGCCCCGCTCGGCGGCACGGCCTACGCCGCGCGCGGCAGCGTCCACGACGCCGCCTCGGTGGTGAAGACGAAGGCCATGCTGCGCCGCGCCTTCGAAGCCCAGCTCGAGGGGCGCGGCTTCTCGTTCGTCGAGATCCTGACCATGTGCCCGACGGGCTGGTTCGTCCCGACCGCGGAGGGTCCCGACTACCTCGAGAACGTGCTCCGCCCGGTGCACTTCACGGGTGAGCTGAAGAACGCCGAGCGCTGCGTCACCACCGAACAGCTGCTCGAGGAGAACGCCGCCGCCGAACGCGAAGCGGCCGCGCGGGGAGCCCGTCAGCCGGCGAGGTGAGCCTTCGCCATGCCCTCGACCGTCGCGCGGAACTCGCGGACGGTCTCGTCGATGATCTGCGCGACGGGCTCGACGGACCCGATGCGCCCGGCGACCTGCCCCGTGAGTGCGAGCCCGGCCTCGAGATCGCCCTCGAAGTAGACCCCGCGGACCCCGCCCCCGAGCTCTTCCATGGGGTTGCCCTCGCCCGCCTCGAGACGCGTCGAGCGCTCGGTGCGGAGCGCGCGCAGCGCCGGCCCCTTCTCGGGCTTCAGCAGCACCGTGTCGGTCTCGGCGGCCCCGACGATCGCGTGCTTCCAGTTCTCGTGCACCGGCGATTCGGCCGCCGACACCATCCGCGTGCCCATCTGCACGCCTTCGGCGCCGAGCGCGAAGGCGGCTGCCATTGTCGCGCCGTCGCAGATGCCGCCAGCCGCGATGATCGGCACGTCGAGCTTCTCGCGCACCAACGGCAACAGCACCATCGACGAGACTTCGCGGGGGTTCTTGAAGCCGCCGCCCTCGCCACCTTCGACCACCAGACCGTCGACACCCGCGTCGACCGCCTTCTCGGCGGCGCGCAGGGTCGGGACGACGTGGAAGACGGTGAGCCCCGCATCCTTGAGCGGGCGGGTGTACTTCGTCGGACTCCCCGCCGAGGTGGTCACGAAGCGCACGCCCTGTTCGACCACGAAGTCCACGATCGCGGGATCGCGCACGAAGGCCTGGGCGATGTTCACGCCGAAGGGGCGGTCGGTGAGTTCGCGCATCTTGCGGATCTCGCCGCGGATCGCGTCGAGCTCTCCCGAGGAGGTCTCGATGATGCCGAGCGCGCCGGCTTTCGACACGGCCGAGGCCAGCGGCGAACGGGCGATCCAGCCCATGGGGGCCTGCACGATCGGGATGTCGACTCCCAGGAGTCGGGTCACGCGATTGTCGAACATGGGGGCCCTCCGGATGCTCTCGGTCGGAAGTCCGGAGCGGGGCGAGATCCTACCCGGGTGACCCGCTGGCGGCGAACGGGGCCCCCGTTGAGCTTTCGCCCGGTCCGGGCCATTCTGGGGTGGCCCTGCGGGCGCCGCCCGCCAACCGAGGACCCTGGTGAAGCGATTTCTGCCCCACGAAGAACTCGCGCGCGATGTGCGCTTCAAGCGCACGAACTCCCGCAACGAACTGTTCCGCTCGCTCCCCCATGACGCCGACGGGATCGTGCGGGTGCTCGAAGAGGTCGCCCCGAAGATTCGCGAACGGGTCGAGGGCACGGCCCTGGAGCCCGTCTTCGACGACCTCGGTCCCGGCTTCATGATCCTGACGACGGCCGCGGGTGCGGCCCAGACCGTCGACCGCACGCCACTCCAGCTGCGCGCCCAGCTCCACGGCATCTTCGTGGGCGAACTCCAGGCCCTCGAAGCCGCCAGCCGCACGGTCTGGGACTTCCCCGACGCGCCCTGGGAATTCAAGATGAACATGGCGCGGCAGTGCTGGGACGAAGCGCGCCACGTGCAGATCTTCGAGAAGCTGATCGACCACGTCGGCGGCGAGGTCGGCGAGTTCCCCGAGAACACCTTCCTCTACGAGACCTCCTGCGCGGAAGACCCGGTGCTGCGCGTCGCCGGCGTGAACCGCTGCCTCGAAGGCCTCGCCTGCGACGCGTTCCGCGCGCTCATCGAGTACGGGAAGGCGAACGACGACGACGTCGTCGCCCAGGCCTCCGACTTCGTCCTCGCCGACGAGCTCACCCACGTCCGCTTCGGCAGCGACTGGGTGAAGCGCTTCACCGCGGACGACCCGGAGCGCGCCACGCGGGCGAAGGAGTTCCAGCGCGAGACCGATGCGCGCTTCGCCTTCGGCACACGTTCGGTCGCGCGCGAAGAGCGCCTCGAAGCGGGCTTCACCGAAGAGGAGCTCGATGAACTCGACGAGATCCTCGACCAGGGGCCGCCGCGCAGGATCCTGCTCGAAGCGGCCCAGACCCTGATGGAACGCCATCGCGCCCGCAGCCGGGGCGAGGACGTCCCGCCGCTGTCGGCCTAGCCAGCCACGCGTCGATGCCCGAGGTCGATTGGGGAGAGGCCGAGCGACGGCTCACCGATCGGGTGAGCGTGCTCGTGGGGAACCGCAGCGGCGGCTATCCCTCGGGCAACAGCGTGCTCGTGCGCGGGTCGAGCGAGACCATCGTGATCGATCCGTCCGTCGATGTCGTCGCGCGCGGAGGCGTACCGGCGTTGCGCGTCGACGCGGTGCTGAACAGCCACGCCCACGAGGACCACATGCCGGGCAACGGGCTGTTCCCCGATGCGCGGGTGCACATCCACGACGCCGACCTCCCGGGCGCCCAGAGCACCGAGGGCCTGATGGCGGTCTACGGCATTCGCGATGTCGGCGCGGCCCGCGCCTTCGAGCGCATGATCCTCGAGGAGTTCCACTTCACGCCGCGACCCGACGCCGAGGGATTCTCCGACGGGCACGTCTTCGAGCTCGGCGGCCTCGCCGTCGAGGCCGTGCACCTGCCGGGACATACCCGGGGCCACAGCGGCTTCCGGATCTCGGACGACGTCTTCTTCCTCTCGGACATCGACCTCACCGGCTTCGGCCCGTACTACGGCGACGCCTGGAGCGATCTCGAGGACTTCGAGGAGAGCCTCCGTCGGGTGCGCGACGAGGACGCGCGCTTCTACGTCACCTTCCACCAGAAGGGAATCATCGAAGGACGCGAAACCTTCGTCGAGATGCTGGACCGCTTCCACGCGGTGATCGATCGGCGCCACACCGAGATGCTCGGGTTCCTCTCGCAACCGCGAACCCTCGACGACATGGCGGACCGCCGCTTCGTCTACCGGCCCCACGTCGAGGCCCCGTTCGTGAGTTCGGTCGAGCGGCGGAGTGCCGAGCTCCACGTCGCGCGCATGCTCGCCCGCGGCGAGGCCCGCGACTGCGGAGACGGCCGCTTCCAGGCCGCCTAGACCCTCGGCCGCGACCCCGTCGGGCCGGGTGCCCCAGCGGGCCGCTTGACGTGCGCCCCGAGCCGGTTTATACAATTGGATAAATCAAAATCCGGGGCGCACGGCGCCACGCGAGGAGGACTCCCATGCGACTGGTGACCTTTCGGCAAGGCGGTACGCCCCGGCTCGGACGGCTCGAAGGCGAAGAGATCGTCGATCTCGCAGCGGCCGCTCCCCGCCTGCCCACCGAGATGATCGCGCTGCTCGAAGCCGGCTCCGCAGCCCTCGACGATGCGGGCCGTGCCGACGGGCCGCGCCTCGCGCTGGACGACGTGACCCTCGCGTCGCCCGTCCTGCGTCCGCCGAAGATCCTGGCGGTGGGGCTGAACTACGCCGACCACGTCGCCGAGACCGGGATGGAGACCCCGAAGCACCCGGTGATCTTCAACAAGCAGGCGACCTCGATCACCGGCCCCTTCGATCCTTTCCACCTGCCGCGCGCTTCCGAGTGCCTCGACTACGAGGGTGAGCTCGCGATCGTGATCGGGCGGCGCTGTCGCCACGTGCCGAAGAACCGCGCCCACGAGGTGATCGCGGGTTACTGCGTCGCGAACGACGTGTCGGTGCGCGATTGGCAGATCCGCGTTCCCACCATGACGATGGGGAAGTCCTTCGACACCCACTGTCCGCTGGGCCCGGCGCTGGTGACCGCCGACGAGATCGGCGGCACTCCGGCCGGACACGAGATCAAGACGACGGTGAACGGAGAAGTGCGCCAGCACTCGAACACCAAGGAACTCATCTACGACTGCTTCGACCTCGTCGAGCACCTGAGCACGGCCTTCACGCTGGAGCCCGGGGACGTCATCGTCACCGGCACGCCGGGCGGCGTCGGCGTGGCCATGAAGCCGCCGAAGTGGCTGGTCGCCGGCGACGTCGTGCGCATCGAGATCGAAGGCATCGGGACGATCGAGAACGCGGTGATCGAAGAGCCCGCGGACACCGTCGTCCTGTGAACGGGTCCTTGCCTTGCTGACCGCCCTCGGGCTCGGACTCGTCGCCCTCGTCGGTGCCTACCTGTGGGAGCGACGCCAGCGGGTGACCCACGCGATGCCCGGCGGCCTGCACCCGGACATCGCCCTGCCCTACGAGGCCGAGTTCGAGCTCTATCACAACGCGCTCTCGCTCTGTTCGAAGAAGGTCCGGCTGTGCCTCGCCGAGCTGGGGATCGCCTACCGCGGTCACCCGATCGACCTGATCGAGACCGGCGCCTACGAGAACATCGGGCGGCGCTTCCTGCGCGTGAACCCGGCCGGCATCTTGCCCGTGCTCGTGCACCGGGGGCACCCGATCTACGAGTCCCACGACATCCTGCGCTACGCGGCCGAGCACGCGCCGGCGGGAGCCGTACCGCTGGTTCCGAGCGATCCGCAGGAGCGACGCGCGATGGACCGCTGGGTCGACCGCGCCTCGCTCACCGGCGACGACCCGATCGCCGCCGCCGACCTCTCCGCGGGGAACGCCGTGCCGGGCCTCACCGTGCCGCTCTTCGCAGCGATGATCGACCAGATCCCGGTCTGGCGGATCGGCGAAGGCCTGCTCTTCCACCGGCTCAAGCTGCGTCCGCTGATCTTCCTGGTGTTGAAGGCGGCGGGACTCTCGTACTTCCATCGCCTGCCCCCCGTCACGGCGGTCCTCGGGCGCTGCGCCCACCACATGCAGCGGCACCTCGACGCCCTCGAGGACCAGCTGGCCGAGAGCGGCGGCCCCTGGATTCTCGGCGACGCCTTCACCCTCGCCGACGTGAGCTGGATCGTGATCTTCGAGCGTCTCGTCGAGGGCGACGCGCTCCACGTCTTTCTCGAATCGCGCCCGCGCTGCCGCGCGTACTGGGACCGGGTCCGGGAACGCAAGAGCTACGCCGAAGCGATCACCGAACACGGCCACCCGACGATCACTCGCGGCATCGCGCGCCTGCGCGCCGCGAAGGAAGCCGACCCGGTCCTGCGCGAGGCCCTCGAAGCACCCTGCCGCACTCCGCGCTAAGGCGCGCGTGACCGAATCGTCGATTGCGTTTCCCGGCGTCGTGGCGGACCCTGGTCGCCCAACGAGGAGGCGCCGATGGCCTGGGACTTCGAGACCGAACCGGAATTCCAACGCGAGCTCGAGTGGATGGATGCGTTCGTCCGCGACGAGGTCGAGCCCCTCGACCTGGTGCTCGGCGACCCCTACGACAAGAGCGACAAGCGCGCCCTCGCCCTCGTGAAGCCCCTGCAGGAGCACGTGAAGGAGCGCGGCTTGTGGGCCTGCCACCTCGGGGAGGAACTCGGCGGCCCGGGCTTCGGCCAGCTGAAGCTGGGGCTGATGAACGAGATCCTGGGTCGCTCCCTCTGGGCGCCGTCGGTGTTCGGCTGTCAGGCCCCCGACTCGGGAAACGCCGAGATCCTCGCCCACTACGGCAGCGACGAGCAGAAGAAGCGCTTCCTGCAACCGCTCCTCGACGGCGAGATCTCGTCCTGTTACTCGATGACCGAGCCCCACGCCGGCGCCGACCCGACCCTGTTCGTCACGCGCGCGGAGAAGGATGGCGATCACTGGGTGCTCAACGGCGAGAAGTGGTTCTCGTCCAACGCCCGCTACGCCAGCTTCCTGATCGTGATGGCCGTGTCGGACCCGGACGTCTCGCCCTACGAGGGCATGAGCATGTTCATCGTGCCGACGGACCTGCCCGGCGTGAACCTGGTGCGCAACGTCGGCGTCGGCACCGAACCCGAAGAGGAAGCCAGCCACGGCTACATGCGGTACGAGAACGTCCGGATCCCCGAGGACCACCTCCTCGGGAAGCCGGGTTCGGCGTTCGTGATCGCCCAGACCCGGCTCGGCGGCGGCCGCATCCACCACGCCATGCGCACGGTGGGACAGCTCCAGCGCGCCTTCGACATGATGTGTGAGCGCGCGCTCTCGCGAGAAGTCCGGGGCGGCAAGCTCGCGTCGCTCGGTGTCGTGCAGGAGCAGATCGCCGACAGCTGGATCGAGATCGAGCAGTTCAAGCTGCTCGTGCTGCGAACCGCCTGGATGATCGATCGCTACAAGGACTACAAGAAGGTGCGCAAGGACATCGCCGCGGTGAAGGTGGCGATGCCGAAGGTCTACCGCGAGGTCGCGCAGCGCGCGATGCACCTGCACGGCGCGCTCGGGGTCTCGAACGAGATGCCCTTCGCGCGCATGCTGATGTCCGCCGAAGTGATGGGCATCGCCGACGGCCCGACTGAGGTGCACAAGACGACGATCGCGCGTCAGGTGCTGCGGGATCACAAGGCCGTCGACGGGCTCTGGCCGAGCGCCCACCTGCCGACGCGCCGGGCCGCGGCGCGCGAGCGCTTCGCCGAGTTCCTCGAACGCGAGATCGGCAACCTCTAGAGGCCGCCTTACGTCAGCGCGGGCGGTGCTCGGTGCGCTCGCCCCAGGTGATGTGCAGGCTCTTGCCGGGCTCGTGGACGTCGAGGGTGTGCCAGACGCCTCTGGGCACGACGACGGTCTGCCCGGCGCGCAGGGGTACGCGCACCTCCTCGCCGTCGACCTCGACGAGCATGTCGCCCGCGCCGGCGAGCACGGCCACCACCTCGTCGCCCGCCGGGTGCACTTCCCAGCTGTCCCAGCTGCTCGAGAAAGGGAAGATCCCGACCATCCGCGGGCCGATCGCCTCGTTCTCGTGAATCGTCTCCCAGAAATCGGGGCCCACCGGCACCACGCGCACCTCGGAGCTCTGGGCGAGGCCGAGGTAGGTGGTCTCGAGATCCAGGGGTTCGATCTTCGTGGTCATCGCGGTTCTCCTAGGCGGCGCGTTTGCGCGCGGCGTTCAAGAGGTCGGCCCACCACAGGCCCATCATCGCATCGAAGGAGGCGGCGTCCATACCGTGGCGCGCCGGGTGGTCGGCGGCGATCGCGTCCCAGCCGCTGTGCACGACGGTGACCCGGCAACCCTCTCCGACCGCCTCGAAGGTCACGTCGACCTCGGTCGACTGATCCGGGCTGAAGTTCCGTGCTCGAAAGTCGAAGACGAGCCGCGTGGCCGGTTCCCAGACCCGGACGCGCCCGACCTCGAACGCGTCGTCGCCGTAGTCCTCGAGGAAGCGACCACCCACGCCGGGCTCGAAGCGCAGCGTGCCGCCGCGCTCGGGGTACCACCGGAAGCGCGGCCCGCCTTTCCACCAGAGGTCCACCTCCTCCGTGAACAATCGGAACGCGAGGTCCGGCGCCACGGCGAGCGTCGTGCTGACCTCGACGGCATCCGTCGACGCGCCGCTCACGAGCGGCTCCGCTTCTCGGCGTGTTCCTTGAAGGAGGCCAGCTGGTCGGTCCAGAACGACTCGACCTCGGAGAGCCACGCCTGCAGGTCGCGGAAGGGTTTCGGAAGGAGGCGGTAGACGCGACAGCGCGCGTCGTCAGGGCTGCGGTCCTCGGCCACGAGTCCGCCCTCCTTCAAGATGCGCAGGTGGCGACTGATGGCGGGTCCGCTCACGTCGAACTCCGCCACCAGCTCGCCTGCGCGGCGGGGACGCCGCTGCAGCAGCTCGACCACGCGACGGCGCGTCGGATCGGCCAGCGCCGCGAGGGTTTCGTCGAGCGCGGCCTGGCTCATGCGCCCTCGTAGGCCTTGCGGATCTCTTCGGGCGTCATCTCGCGCAAACGCGTACTGAAGATCCAGCGGTGTCCTTCCGGATCGACGACGCGGTACATGCGATCGCCGTGCGGTTGATCGGTCGGCTCCATCGCAATCGTGGCGCCCTGGGACTTCGCGTGGGCGCAGTGGGCGTCCACGTCGTCGACATCGATGTGCACCTGGCAGTGCACGCCATCCAGATCCTGGGGTGACTGCAACCCCAGCTCCGGATAGCAGGAAGCGAGCATCACCTGATTGCCAGCGAAGTCGAGCTGGGCGTGGCCGATCTTGCCGTCGCCCATCTCGAGGCGATAGGCCTCCTCGAAGCCGAGGGCCTTGCAGAGGAACTCGATCGCGGCGGGGGCGTCCTGGTACGTGAGGTAGGGGACGATGGTCTGGGGCGTGCGGACGGGGTTCTGGGCCATGGGGTCTCCTCTTCGCCGGGGGGCACGGGCCGTTTCTCTTTAATTAACTCTTTCGTTAAATAAAAACAAGCACGATCTCGACCGTGCCGGCGCGCGATAGACTGCGAGCGCGGAGGGATCGGCGTCCGGCCCTCCGCAGAGCGCGCCATCTCCCGAGGAACGAATCATGGGCCTTCGCGATTTCCTGAAGCCGCGCATCCAGGACTGGACGATGCGCTTCATGAACGACATGCGTCCCGAGACGGTGGCCGTCGCCAGCGGCGATGTCCTCGAGGTGGGCTTCGGCACCGGGCTCAACCTCGACCTCTACCCGCCGGACGTGAAGTCGGTGACGGGGGTCGATCCCCTCGTCACCGAGGGGCTGCCCGCGGTCGAGTCGCGCATCGCCGCCGCGCCCTTCCCGGTCGAGCGTCACCCGTTGGCGGCCGACGGCGGCCTGCCCTTCGACGCGGGACGCTTCGACTGCGTGATCACGACCTGGACGCTCTGCTCGATCCCCGATGCCCCGGCCGCGCTCACCGAGATGCGTCGCGTCCTGAAGCCCGGCGGTCGCTACGTCTTCATCGAGCACGGAACGGCGGAGAACCCGTCGACCGCGCGCTGGCAGAATCGCGTGAACCCGCTGTGGAAGCGCATGACCGACGGCTGCAACATCAATCGGCCGATCGATCGCATCGTCGAGGGCAGCGGCTTCGAGTTGAGCCGGCTCGACCGATTCCGCGCGAAGGGTCCCGGGATCCTCGCGCAGATGTACCGGGGCATCGCGACCAGGTCGTAGCCCGCGCGGGTTCAGGCCTCGTCCGGCTCCACGGTCACGCCCGGCGGCACGCTGCGCAGGTGGAGATCGCGCTGGGGGAAGGCGATCTCGATCCGGGCCGCGCGGAAGGCGCGGTCGATCGCCAGGTGCAGGGCGTGGAGGATCGGGATCCGGTGATCGATGTCCGGGCTGAAGACGCGTAGCTCGAGGTCGAGGCTGCTCTCGCCGAAGCCCTTGAAGACCACCTCGGGACGCGGCTCGGTGAGCACGTGTTCGTTCGCGACGGCGACGGCGTGGAGCTCGCGAATGGCCAGCTCGGTATCGGAGCCGTACGCGATGCCCACCGGGATGTCGACGCGCAGGATCGGGTCGCTGAGGGACCAGTTCACGAGCTGGGTGGTGACGAACTCCTTGTTCGGCACCACGAGCTCCTTGCGGTCGAAGCTGGTGATCCACGTCGCGCGGATCCGGATCTTGGTGACGGTCCCGCTGATGTTGCCGACGGTGACGGTGTCGCCCACGCGGATCGGACGCTCGAAGAGGATGATCAATCCGGAGATGAAGTTCGCGAAGATTTCCTGCAAGCCGAAGCCGAGGCCGAGGCCGACCGCCGCCACCAGCCACTGGACGTTCGACCAGCCCACGCCGATCGCGTTGAAGGCGAGCACGCCGCCGACGACGCTGAGGGCGTACTTCGCGATCGTGGCGTACGCATAGCGCTCGCCCGGCTGGGTCCCGAGCCGCCGGAAGATCGAAATTTCGAGCAGCCCCGGCAGGTTGCGCACCAACACCAGAGTCATGAACGCGATCAGGACGGCGAGCACGAGGCTCGCCACGGTGACCGGCACCACGCGGTCTTCGGTCTCGAAGATCCGCTTCCCATCCGGGTCCGTCGATTCGACGGTCACCGTCTCGGTCGTCGACCACAGCTCGACGCCATCCAGGACGCCGAACGCGGGCACGAGGTCGACCCACAGGAACCACAGCCCGAAGAACATCGTGACGACCGCGGACGTCGCGAGCAGTCGCCCCGTCTGGGCGTCGACTTCGGCCAGATCGAGCTGGGGTTCGGGAATCGCCACGCGTTCGCCGGTGAGCTCGGGCTCGGTCGCCTTCGCGCGCTCGGCCTCCTGGGCTTCGCGGAACTGACGGAACGCGATCCGGCGCCGCGCCAGGAGCGACCAGCGCAAGGAGAGCTGGAACGCGAAGAGCAGTAGCAGCAGGAAGAAGAGCGTGAGGTGGTAGCTGCCGGCCAGCTGGAGAGCGGTCCAGTAGTAGCCACGCACGGCGGCGACGATCAGCGCGATCGGCACGAGGACCGCGGCGAAGTGGAGGGCGCGCCACCAACCGTGCTCGGGCCGGATCCACGGCGTGGCCTTCAGAATCGCGCGCAGCCCGCCACCTTCGCGCAGCATCAGATGGGTGAAGCACGCCATCAACAGCAACAGCGCGACCAGCGCGATGCGACCGACCGACTCGCGCCAGGCGTCTTCGGCCCGCATCTCGAAGACCTGGATCACGAACACCAGGGGCACGGCCACCAGCGCGATCCAGCCGAGCCAGCGACGCAGCGCGCGCACGCTCGCCTCGGGCCAGCCGAAGTGGGCCACGGCCAACCCGTCGCTGCGCAGGAGCTGACGCGGCACCTCCAACGTCCCCCAGATCAGCGCCGCGCCCAGCAGACCGTGAGCGAAGCTGCGCACGTACTGGGTGGCGTCGGGGGAAGTGCTGAGACGCCAGCCGACGAACCCCAGCAGGAGGGGGATCCAGGGAGACGCGAGCAAGGAGAGGAACAGGGCTTCGAGACTGGGCCGGAACTCGACGCAGGTGGGCGGACGCGCCACCTCGGCCGCCGCCGCGAGCCGCGGCTTCACGCGTCGCCGCACGATCGGGTGAGCCAGCGCCAGGAGCAGCGCGAACAGCGCATTCCCGAACCACGCCTCGCGGCCGAAGGCGAACAGCGCGCGCACCAGCTGACCCCAGAAACGCGGCGTCACCAACCAGGCGATGCCATCGATGGCATCGCCGAACAGGCCCGGGTGCATCGAGCCCCCGCTCGGCACCCACAGGATGCGCTGATCGATGAAGCGCAAGAGCTCGGTCGTCTTGTCGATCAGCTCCTGCTGTCGCGCGTCGAAGTCGACCAGCTTCTGGAAGTAGTCCTCGTAGTCGCCGAGCAGCGCGCCGAGATGCTTGCGCTTCGTCTGCAAGAGGTCGCGCAGCACCGCCGCGAGACGCTCGCGCTCCGGCTCCGAGAGGGCTTCGCCGAAGCGCGCGAGGTTCGCCTCGACGATCCCGTCGATGTCTTTCAGCCCGGCGAGTTCTTCGCGCAGCTCGTCTTGCCGCGCCTCGACCTCCGAGATCTGGCCCTGGCGCATGCGGATGAAGCGCCGGTACTTGCCCACATCCGGCACTTCCGAGCGCGTCTTGCGCAGCAGGAGGCCCACCGAATCCGTCAGGCCACTCGACTCGACCTTGTAGGTCAGCCGCTGGAAGTCGGCCTCGACCGCGCTCACCCGTTGGTCGGCGCGCGTGAGCTTCCGCGAAACCGAGTCGATCTTCTGCAGCAGGCCCTGCTCGCCCGTGCGGCCCTGGGCGAGGTCGGCGTTTTCCTGTGCGAGCTGGCGCACCGCGTCCTGGACGGCCGGATCGAGGGAGGCGACGGCCTCGAGCGAGGCGAGCGCCTCTTCGGCATCGCGTGTGGCTTCGCCCTCGCGCTTCTCGATGAGCGCGCTGCGCAGCGCTTCGAGCGAGGCCTCGCCGCTCTTCGCCCGCAGCGTGGCGCGCGCCAGGCTCGCCTCGAGCCATTCTCCGCGTGCCTCATAGCCGAGCAGCTCGAACTCGTGGGCACGCACCTCGGCTTCGAGCGCCTGCTTTCGGAGCATCCCGACCTGCGTCTGCACCTCCGCGACGGCTTCGTCATCGGGGACGACCTGGGGTGCGGACTCGGCGAGGGCGGCGAGTCGCGCCTTCGCCTCCGCGAGCAGCTCGGGGAGCTGTCGTCGCCGCTCGGAGCGCCGATCTTGTTCGGCTTCGAGATCGGCCACCTCGCGCTGGGCGAGGGCCAGGTCCTGCTCGGCCGACAGCACTTCGACTTCGAGCTCGGCAGCCGTCGTGGACGACGCTGGCTCGGGTGTCGATCGGGCTTCGAGCGCGGCGATCTCCGCCTTGATCTCCGCCAGCCGCGTGGGCGCATTCTGATAGGCCCGCTCGAACTCGTCGCCGCGCGCTTGCCATTCGGCGAGACGCGTCCGCAGCCGATCCGCCTGCTTCTGCAGCGCCTCGAGCGACGCTTGCACGTCCTGCGCCTCGGCGTCGTCGCTGCCCGTCCCCGGGATCGCCACTTCCTGGGTGTGGGCCGGCGCCCCCGCGAAGAGTAGGCCGACCACGAGTGCGGCCGCGAAATGGAGGAGTCGATGGGCGATCACCGGGGCGCAGTGTATCCAAGCCCCGCGTCGCGCGGGTTGTGACCGGCGACGGCTTCCGCGAGCATCCGCTCGTGGCCCTTCCGTTCGCGATCGGCGCTTTGCTCGTGCTCCTGATCGGCCTGGGCGTCGTGGAGCGCGCGCGCCTGCACCGACACCGCTCTGCCCTCCCCGTCCGGATTCACGTGAACGGAACGCGGGGAAAGTCCTCGGTGGTGCGGCTGCTCGCGGCCGCCCTGCGCGCCGACGGCCGTCGCGTGTTCGCGAAGACGACCGGCTCGCTGCCGCGCCTGATCACTCCGGACGGCACCGAGCTTCCCGTGCATCGGCCGGGACTCACCAACGTGATCGAGCAGCTGCGCATCCTGGGACTCGCCGCACGCGAGAACGCCGACGTGCTGGTGATCGAGTGCATGGCGCTCCAGCCCGCGCTCCAGTCCCTGTGCGAGCTCGAGATCGTGCGCGCCACCCACGGCGTGATCTGCAACGCCTGGCCCGACCACCTCGATGTGATGGGCCCGACCGACCGCGATGTCGCCCTGGCACTCGCGGGCACGACGCCGGTGGGCGGTGTTCTGTTCAGCGCGGAACGCGAGCACCGCGCGCTCTTCGAGGCAGCCTGCCGCGATCGCGGCAGCGAGTTCGTCGGCATCGGAGACGCCGAGGTGAACACCCTCAGCGACGCCGAGATGGCCCGCTTCGACTACATCGAACACCGCGAGAACGTCGCGCTCACGTTGGCCGTGTGCGAGCAGCTCGGCGTCGATCGGGAAGTCGCGCTCGCGGGCATGGCCCAGGCGGAGCCCGATGTCGGTGCCCTGCGCGAAGCCGAGGTGCGGTTCTTCGGCCGGCGCCTCCAGTTCGTGAACGGCTTCGCGGCGAACGACCCGATCGCGACTGAACGCGTCTGGCGCCTGGCCCTCGCGCGGCATCCGGATCCCGACACGCGCGTCATGGTGCTCAACTGTCGCCTCGACCGACCCGACCGTTCGCGCCAGCTCGGCGAGGCGCTTCCCGCCTGGCCCCTTGCCGACCACTACTTCCTGGTCGGCTCGGGCACCTACGCGCTGGCACGCACGGCCGTCGGTGCCGGGCTCCCGGCGACTCGACTCACACCCCTCGAAGGCGAGGGCGCGGCCGACGTCTTCGAGGAGATCCTGGGGGTCGCAGGCCGGCACGCGCTGGTGGTCGGCGCCGGAAACATCGCGGGGATCGGGCTCGACCTCCACCGCTACTTCCAGCGGCGCGCCACCCTGACCGACGCGGAGCAGGCCGCATGAGCGAAGTCGAGATCGGCGTCATCGCGATCGGCCTCGTGGTCAGCCTGCTCTACTCGGAAGCGTTCGGCGTGGCGCCCGGCGGCATCATCGTCCCGGGCTATCTCGCGCTCTCGATCTTCGATCCGGTCCAGATCGGGCTGACCCTCGGCGTCGCGCTGCTGACCTTCTTCGCCGTGCGCGTCTGGGCGACCATCGCGATCGTCTACGGCCGGCGCCGCACCGTGCTCTCGATCCTGACGGGCTTTGCCATCGCCAGCCTGGTCCGGGGCGCGCTCGGGGTCGGAACGCCGGTGGGTCCCTTCGAGGTCGACGTCATCGGCTACGTGATCCCAGGCCTGCTCGCGATCTGGATGGATCGCCAGGGGGTCGTCGTCACCCTGGCCTCGGCCATCACCGCCAGCGTGTTCACCCGCTTGCTGGGCCTGCTAGTCCTCGGGGTGGCGTAGTGCAGCGGCTCTACTGGCGCCAAGCCCACGTCTCCCGCGTCGTACACGTCCTGGTCGCGGTGATCGCGGCCGGAGCGTTGTTCGCCGCCGAGCGATTCCAGCAGGTGCGCGTCGAGCCCGACTTCGAGATCAAGCGCGCGGCCGCCCAGCGGATGGAGCGCGGCATGGAGCTGCTGCGCAATCACCGCGTGCGCCGCGTCGCGCCGGTCGACGCCGCCCTCGACCCGACGGGCTCGGGCATGATCGGGGTCGCGAGCTCGTCCACCACGACGAACGCGGGATCCCTCGCCGCGAAGCGCACGACGGCCAACCCGAACTGGGCGGCGGCGATGATCGATCTGCTCCGACGCGCCGGCGTCGAACCCGGCGATGCGGTGGCGATCGGGGTGTCGGGATCGTTCCCCGCGCTCAACCTCGCCGCCTATGTCGCGGTCGAAGAGATGGGCCTCGAAGCCGTCGCCATCTCGAGCGCGGGGGCGTCGAGCTTCGGCGCGAATCTGCCGGGCCTGACCTGGCTCGACATGGAACGGCTCCTGGCCGCGGCCGAGATCACCCGCACCCGTTCGGTCGCCGCCTCGCTGGGCGGTACCCGCGACCAGGCCCTCGGCATGCAGGACCGCGGTCGACGCCAGCTGCGCGCGGCGATCGACCGCAACGACGTCGCCTTCATCGATGTCGACACCGAGCAGACGAGCATCGACCAGCGCATGGAGCTCTACGACACCCGCGCCGAGGGCCGTCGCTTCGCCGCCTACATCAACGTCGGCGGCTCGCTCGTCTCGATCGGCCCGAAGTCGGTGAAGCGCCTGTATCGGGCCGGGGTCAACCTGCGCCCCCATCCCCGCGGCACCCACATCGACAGCGTGATGATGCGCTTCCTGAACGACACGATTCCCGTCATCAACCTCTCGAAGGTCGTGCCGCTGGCCGAGAGCTACGGGCTGCCCGTCGAACCCGAGTCGGCGCCCCGGGTCGGCGAGGGCGCGGTCTTCGAGAAGCGCACCCACGACCGTCGCCTCGTCGGCGCACTGGTCGTCGGCCTGCTCGCGGCGAGCTTCGCCCTGCTGCGGCTCGACTGGGGCGCACGCCTGGTCGAGCTGGGCGGCGGCGGAGGGTCGAAGCTCGAGCGCATGGTGTAGCTTCCGCAGTTCCCCCGTCGCTTGGAGACTCCCTTGGCCGAACCGGGTTTTCGTCACGTCGTCTTGCTGCAGTTCCAGGAAGGCACCGACGGCGCCGCACGCGAAGCGATTCGCGCCGGCCTGGCCGCCCTGCCCGCCCAGATTCCCGAGCTGCGCGCCTATCACTTCGGCGACGATCTCGGCCTGGTCTCGGGCAACTTCGACTTCGGCATCGTCGCCGACTTCGACGACGAGGCGGCCTGGCGCACCTACGTCGATCACCCGAGCCATCAGGACGTGATCGCGCGCTGCATCAAACCCGTGCTGGCCCAGCGCTTCGCGGTGCAGTTCGCGCTGCGCTGACCCGTTGGCGGAGACGCCCCTGCGCATCGCGGACCGCTGGTTCGCACGAAGGAGCCACGGCGACGGCCTGACCCAGCTCTGGGAGCCCCACGCCCACCCGCTCCTGCGCTGCAACATCTGGCACCTGCGCGGCCGCGACGCCGACCTGCTCGTCGACACGGGGCTCGGGGTGACCTCCCTGCGCCGGGAGCTCCAGGACCTCGTCGACAAGCCGCTCGTCGCCGTCGCCACCCACATCCACTACGACCACGTCGGCAGCCTCCACGAATTCGGAACCCGCTGCGTGCACCGTGCCGAAGCCGCCCGCATGGCCGACTACCAGGAGTTCTGTGCGCTCGCGCGCTCCCAGTTCCCCGAGGAACTCCTCGATGGTCTGGCCGCGCTCGACATGCCCGTCGAGCTCCCCGCGCTGATCGACGCGCTGCCCCACGAGTCCTTCGACGTCGAGGGTTTTCGGACGGCGTCGGCTCCACCGACCCGCGAGCTCCAGGAGGGCGACGCCCTCGACCTGGGCGATCGACGCTTCGAGGTGTTGCATCTACCGGGCCACTCGCCCGGCAGCATCGGACTCTGGGAGGCCGACAGCGGCGTGCTCTTCTCGGGAGACGCCATCTACGATGGCCCGCTGCTCGACACGCTTCCCGATAGCGACATCGACGATTACGTGCGCACGATGGAACGGCTGCGGAGCTTGCCGGTGCAGGTCGTTCACGGCGGCCACGACCCGAGCTTCGGGCGAGAACGACTCGTCGAGCTCGCGAGTGCCTACCTCGCCTTCCGAGCCGGCGCGGACTAGACCCAGTCGGCGAGGGCCTGCTCGGTGGCCCCGACGTACCCGCCGCCGAATTTGATCGCGTGCACCGTGAGCGGTGCAAGCTGATGGAGGGACACGCGCTCCCGCGAGCCGGGCGCCAGAGGCGCTACCTCGTCGTACGCGCGATGAGCGGCTTCGCCGAAGCCACCGAACAGACGCATCATCGCGAGGTCGAACTCGCGGTGGCCGCCGTGGGCGGCGGGATCGATCAACCAGCTGTGCCCCGCGGTGTCGATCAGGCGGTTGCCACCCCAGAGGTCGCCGTGCAGTCGGGCCGGCGGCTCGTCGGGAACACCGAGGGTGTCGAGTCGCCCGGCGAGCGCCTCGAGAGCCCGGATCGCGCGACCCGGCAACGCATCGCCGTCCTTCGCGAGGCGTGCGAGAGGCAGCAAGCGCTGGCTCGCAAAGAACTCGGACCAACGCGCGCAGGGCTCGTTGGGCAGGCCGCGGCTCCCGGTGGTGCGGCGGTCTTCACGCCCGAAACAGGGCGCGCCGGCGCGGTGCAGCTCGGCCAGGGCGCGACCGAACGCGGCTTCGCCCCGGGGCTGCGGCGCGCCGACCTCGATCCACTCGAGGACGAGCAACGGGGGCGCCGTCGACACGGCGAGGACCTCGGGCACCGGCAGGGCCTCGGCCTCGTGCAGCCACGCGAGTCCACGCGCTTCGGTCTCGAAGAAGTCGGGAGCGGCACCCGCGCGCGTCTTCGCGAAGACCCGGGCCCCGTTCGCGAGGTCAGCGCGGTAGGCCTGGGCTACGTCGCCTCCCGACACGCCACCCAACTGCTCCACCCGGATCCCGAGCAGGCCTTCGATCTCGGCGGCGAGGTCCATCGCACTCCCTTCTCACGCGAGGGGCAGTGTGAACCAGCGACGCGGAGTCGGGTAGCCGTCGAACCCGGGCTTCGCGTAGGCTGCGGAGCGAAGCCCCAGGAGGAGAACCGACCATGTCCACCCGCTCCCTCGACACCGGCACCGAGACCGTACTGGCCTCGGTCTCCGACTCGGTTGCCACGCTGACCCTCAATCGGCCCGAGCGTCGCAACGCCCTCAACGGGGAGATGCTGCTCGGCATCGAGCGTGCCCTCGACGCCGCCGAGCGCGACCTCGACGTACGCGCGGTGGTGCTCACCGGCGCAGGCGGCGCCTTCTGCGCAGGCGGCGACGTGAAGGGCATGGACGCCCAGAATCGCGGCGACGAAGCGCGTCCCGGCGGCGGTATCGACGCCGCGATCCACGCGCAGCGCCTCAGCCAGCGAAACACCGCGGGCCGCCTCTACACCCTGCCGAAACCGGTGATCGCTTCGCTCCCGGGGCCGGCGGCGGGCGCCGGGCTTTCCCTGGCCCTGGCGTGCGACCTGCGTATCGCCTCGGAGCAGGCACTCTTGACCACGGCCTTCGCGAAAGTGGGCTTCAGCGGCGACTACGGCGGCACCTTCTTCATGACCCAGCTGATCGGCTCGGCGAAGGCCCGCGAGCTCTATTTCCTCTCGGACCGGCTCGACGCGAAGGAGGCGGAGCGCATCGGGCTCGTGCATCGGGTGGTGCCGGCCGACGCGCTCGAGGACCAGACCCGCGCGCTGGCCCGACGCCTCGCCGAGGGCCCGACGGTCGCGTATCGCTACATGAAGGAGAACCTCAACCGCGCGGTCGGCGGCGACGTGATGGAGTGTCTCGACCTCGAAGCGACTCACCACGTGCACACCGGCTTCACCGAGGACCACCGCAACGCCACCCGTGCCTTCGTGGAGAAGCGCACCCCCGAGTTCAAGGGCCGCTGACACGCCTTGCTGGGTCGCGCCCTTGCCGTGCTCGGCATCCTCGCCGGCTTCGCGCTGGTGATCCTGAGCGCCCCGCGTCTCTATCCCTACTTCGAGCCCGCGCGGCTGATCTACGGCGTGCACGGCATCGACGTGTCCCACCACCAGGGTCCCATCGACTGGCCCGCGGTCGTCGGGGGAGGCGTCGCCTTCGTGTACATGAAGGCGACCGAGGGCGGCGACTTCGTCGACCCGCGCTTCGCCGAGAACTGGGCCGGCGCCGCCGACGCGGGCGTGAAGCGCGGCGCCTACCACTTCTTCACCCAGTGCCGTTCGGGCGCAGCCCAGGCCGCGAACTTCATTCGCGTGGTTCCCCGCGACGCCAGCGCCCTGCGCCACGCCCTCGATGCGGAGCACATGGGACCCTGCCGGGAAGGCCCGGCCGTCGACGATGTCGTGGCCGAGATCGAGACGTTCCTCGACCAGGTGCAGGCGCACTACGGCCTGCGCCCGCTCGTCTACACGACGCGCGAGTTCCACCGCACCTATCTCCGAAACGCGCTCGACCGTGACGGCTTCTGGATTCGCAGCCTGGTGCGCCCCCCGAGCTTCCGAACCCAACACTGGGTCGTGTGGCAGTACCACAACTGGGGACGCCGCCCCGGCATCGAGGGACCCGTCGACCTCAACGTGCTGCGGTGTCCGCTCTGGAGCGACGACGTCCAGGGCGAGAACGGCTGGACCGTCCCCTTGCATTGCGCACCGCCGGGGGTCTTCTAACCCCCGGCGGTCGCGGCTAGCCCTGGAAGGTCGCGCGCTCGGGACCGACGCGATCGACCAGCGGGGCCAACGCGTCGGTATCGAGGCTGTAGAAGTCGGCGGCGTTCCCGCCCAGCATCGCGGCGATCTCGGCGTCGGGCAGACCGTGGAAGGTCTCGATCTGCTGCTTTCGCGTGTAGGGCCACGAG
The DNA here is from genome assembly GCA_039030075.1 of Myxococcota bacterium. Classification (NCBI taxonomy): domain Bacteria; kingdom Pseudomonadati; phylum Myxococcota; species Myxococcota bacterium. Next base: position 29,919 of record JBCCEW010000035.1, read on the forward strand.
CCTTCGGGGTGCGGATAGTCCGAGCCCCACATGATCGAATCGAGGCCGATGTCGTGACGCAGCTCGGCCTCGCGGCGCGGCATGCACGACGCTCCGAGCCGCACGTTTCGCGCGAAGTACTCGGAAGGCTTCAAGGAGAGATGGCTGCGGTAGTCACCGAGCTTCTGGGCGTAGTGGGTGACGTCGTAGCGGAAGTCGAGGAGCGCCAGATACTCGGGCACCCAGACCGTGGTGCCCTCGGTGATCGCGACCTTCAGCTTCGGGAAGCGCTCGAAGGCACCGCCCCAGATCATGAAGGTCAGGGGGCGCACGTTCCACATGACGACTTCGGACACGTAGATGCCGACGGCGCCCGGCAGCTTCGGCTGCCCTTCCTCGGGCGGGATCGGGCCGAAGTAGTCCTCGATCGGCGACGGTCCCGAGTGGAAGTGGATCGGCATGTCGAGCTCTTCGCAGACCGCCCACACCGGGTCGTAGCGCGGATGGTGGTACGGCGGCTGCTTACCCCACATCACCGGGAAGACGAGCCCGCGCAGACCGTTCTCCTTCGCCCAGCGAATTTCCGCGACGGAAGCCTCGATGTCCCAGGACACCGGGACGCAGGCCAGACCGATGCGGCGCTCGGGCTGCATCTGGACGAACTCCGCCATCCAGCGGTTGTGGGCGCGGCAACCTTCCCACTGCAGCTCGGGAACGACCCCCTCGGTGGGCATCGAGAAGCCTCCACCGAAGGGCGGCGCGTTGCGCTCGGTGACCCCGTCCGGGAAGAGCACTTCCGCGGCGATGCCATCACCGTCGAGCACCCGGTTGCGGGCGTCGTGGTCCCAGGCTCCGGAGAGGTCGGCGTCGCGTCCCTCGCGCCAGTCGGCGTTGATGTCGGCGATGAGGAAGCTCTTCTCCATGCGCTTCGTCATCTCGAGCTGAATCGGAAGCGCGGCGTCGAAGGCATCGTGGAGCTTCGACGGGAGGTAGTCCTTGTAGCGTTCGGGCGGCAGGCCCGCGTGACCGTCGGAAGAAACGACGAGGTAGCGATCGCTCATCATCGGCCCTCCCCTTCCGCGACGTCGCCGGGCGGGTTGCAGTAGAACTGCCGCGCCCACTTCCGGAACTCACCGAGGTAGGTGTCGGCTTCGCACAGGACCGGGCGGGCGCGGTGCACCTTGTTCTTCCAGATCGGCATGTCCTGCTGCACACCCTCGAGCAGCCGGTTCATCCACTCTTCACCAGCGATGTCCACCAGGTTGTTGGTGGCCGTGAGGAGCCAGCGCGACTCGACGCGCTCGGCGTCGATCGGGGTCGTCGACGAGTAGAGCAGGAGGCCCGCGTCGGGGATGCCCACGCTGCGCACGGCCGTGAGCCCGAGCCCCCAGGAGTCGCGCACCAGCGACATCTGGAAGGTGCCGAGCGGCGTCTCCTGCTCGTTGTGCGTGGTGATCCGGTAGTGGGTGCTATCCGGGCTGTACTCGATCTCGGAACTCGAGTCGCCCACCATGCCGTGGACGTACTGGAAGTGGACCGGATCGTTGTTGTTCTCGTGGGTGTCCTGGACGTAGGCCTCCATCTCGAGCGACTCGAGACGAGGCTCGGACCAATCGGCGTTGCCGATCTCGGGCATCACCGGGAAGTTCCACTCGGGCGGCTTCGCCTCGGCGTGATGCCAGACGAAGATCATTCCGTTCTTCTCCTGCACCTCCCACGGGCGCAGTCGCGCCTGGCGCGGGACCCGCTCGCAATAGGGAATGTGCACGCATTCCCCCGAGGTGCCGTCGAACTGCCAGGCGTGGAAGGGGCAGCGCAGCGTCTCGCCCATCACGCGCCCGCCGTGGCCGAGGTGCGCACCGAGGTGCGGACAGAAGGCGTCCAGCACGCGTGCTTCCCCCGAGCGGGTGCGGAAGAGCACGAGGTCTTCACCGAAGTAGTGGATCGGGCGCACGTCGCCCGGGCGCAGCTCGCGGCTCCAGCCGACGGCGAACCAGCCGTTCGGGATCGGAAGCGGATCGTGCCAATCGTCGCGCTTGGCCATGGACTACTCCTTCGCTGCGGGCGCCAATGCATCTCCGAGGAAACGCGCGACGGCCGTGGCTTGTTGCTTGAGCGGGAAATTCTCGAGGTTGGCGTAGTTGAAGGTCAGGACGTAGAACGCCCCGATGATCATCTCGGTCAGGGTCTCGGCGTCGTGACGCCGGGTAACGTCGCGGGCACGCAGCCCGTCTTCGACGATGGCGCCGAACGCATCGTGCAGGCGACGCGCCTGCTCGGACGGCGAGCCCTGGTCGTGCACCACGTGCACCAGCTCGGAAACCAGCTCGCGGGAGAGCGGTCCGGCCTGCAGACTGCGTTCGGCGAACGAGTCGAAGAAGCGCGCGAGGCGATCCGCCGTGTCCGCGCCTTCCTTGCGTGCGGTCTCGACCTCGATCAAGAGTTCATCGATCGCGCGCTGGGCGATCTCGCGGACGAGGTCCTGCTTCGACGGGAAGTGGTTGAAGAAGGTCTTCTCGGCGACGTCGGCGCGGGTACAGAGTTCCGCCACCGTAGACGCAGCAACGCCGCGCTCGGCAAAGAGTGCCCGAGCCGTCTCGATCAGACGGTCGTGGAGCTCGAGCTTGCGGCGCTCACGCCGGGTCAGTTCCGCTCGCTGGGGGTCCATGCCCCGAGTGTGGCCAAGGGTACAGCCGGCTGCAAGATTACACCCAACTGTAACGACAACCCCCCTGGGGGAACCTCTACTGGACGCCGAGCAGCTCCACTTCGAAGTGGAGGGTGGCGTTGGCCGGGATCCGCGGCGGGGCTCCGCGGGCGCCGTAGGCGATCTCCGGCGGGCACACCAAGTTCGCCTTGCCGCCCACCTTCATCATCTGGACCCCCTCGGTCCAGCAGCGGATCACGCGGTTCAATGGGAAGCGCGCGGGCTGTCCCTTCTCGACGCTGCTGTCGAACACCTTTCCGTCCGGGAACGTGCCGTGGTAGTGCACCTCGACGATGTTCGCGGCCTTCGGCTGGGCGCCTTCGCCGACGGTGAGATGCGTGATCTGCAGGCCCGAGGCCGTGGTGATGGTCTCCGGTCCGCCCGGCCCGCAGGCGAGGGCGAGGATGACGAACAGGAGCGAGACGAGGGTGCGCATGGGTCCTCCCGGGTTGCGGCCGGCACGGTAGCGGAAGGGGCGCCATTCGCGGGGACCGTTTTCGCGTCCCGGTTTTCGCTTCCCCAGCGGACCCCTCGGCCCTAGAATTGTCACATAGACTGTCAATTCCTATGTTCCACTCCGTCCGGCCCGCGCCCGCCGTCCGCGAGGCAATCCCGAGGAGCCCCATGACCGAGATCCCGACGCCCGTCGACTTCATCGGAGCCCCCGGCTCCCCCTACACGCGGAAGATGCGGGCGCTCCTGCGCTACCGCGGGATTCCCTACCGGATGATCCAGCAAGGAGGCGCGGCCGATCACGACCTGCCGAAGCCGAAGGTGGGATTGCTCCCGACCTTCTTCCTGCCCGACGACAGCGGCGAGCTCGCGGCGGTCACGGATTCCACGCCGCTCTTGCGGCGCTTCGAGGCCGCGTTCTCCGTCCGCGCGGCGGTCCCGCCGGATCCCGCGCTCGCCTTCCTCGACGCCCTGCTCGAGGACTACGGCGACGAATGGCTGACGAAGCCGATGTTCCACTATCGCTGGGCCTACGAGGCCGACATCGAGAAGGCGAAGCACGTGCTTCCGCTCTGGCGAGCCGTCGACACGCCGGACGCACAGGTCGACCCGCTGCGGAAGATGTTCTCCGAACGTCAGATCTCGCGGCTCTACGTGGTGGGCTCGAACGAGACGACGGCCCCTGTGATCGAGGCGAGCTACGTGCGCTTCCTCCGCCTCTTCGACGCGCATCTCAGCGCCCACCCCTACGTCCTCGGCAGACGCCCGGGCGCGGCGGACTTTGCGTGGTTCGGCCAGCTCACCCAGCTGGCCCAGTTCGACCCGACCCCCGCCGCGGTCACCCTCGCCGAGAGCCCGCGGGTCTACGCCTGGGTGGACGTGGTCGAAGATCTTTCGGGGATCGAAGTGAGCGACGACGACTGGCTGTCGCGCTCGGACATCGGCGTGCTCCGCCCCTTCTTCGAAGAGATGGGGCGGACCTACGTGCCGGTGATGCGCGCCAACGCCCAGGCCCTCCAGGAGGGAAACGACACGGTGCGCTGCGAAGTCGAGGGATTGCCCTGGGAACAGCAACCGTTCCCCTACCAGGCGAAGTGCCTCGTGTGGCTGCGACGCGACTACGAGGCCCTCTCCGCCGCGGACCAGTCCGTCGTCGACGGCGCACTGGCGGGAACGGGCTGCGAGGCACTCTTCGCCTGACGCCCCCGAGTTTCCGGGACGCGGCTACACTGGCATCGAGGATGGGGAAAGCCAGCGCGCCTCTGCTCGAACGCCGCATCGTGGCCGCGGCACGCGCCGATCGTCGGCCGCCGCGCGCGATCGCGCGCGAGTTCGACGCGCTGCTCGAAGACGCCGAGCTGCGCTGCGCCGGCTCCTGCGCGAAGCGCCCGGAGCGACTCTTCGGCTGGGGCTACCGGCCCCGCCACCGCGTCGCCCTCTTCGACACCACCTACTACTTGTCGCCGGTGCGACAGAACGCGGACCTGCGCTTCTTCGTCGGCTACGTCGCCCAGCCCGCGCCGCCGGGGAAGCCCGAACGGGTCCACGCGCGCCTCTTCTACAAGGACGTGTCCCTGATCTGGCGGGCGGCGTCCCACTTCGTGCGCTCCGATCGCGAGAACTGGATCGGCAAGGGGGACATCCGCACGGTCCGGATCGACGGGGAAGAGGTCGAAGTCTCGGACGAGTCGACGACGGATCTTCCGATCGAGATCCAGGACGCCTTCGAGAACCTGAGTCGGAAAGCGACGCGGGTCCCGCGCGACGATCGCGCGATCGAGCGCGTGCTGCGCCGGGCCCCCGACGATCGCCTCGAGGCTTACCGCGACTTCGTCGAGCCCCGGCGGCGGGCCCAGGCGAACCCGCGCAATCGAATCCACGGCGGCCGCCCCATTGCGCGTTTCCGGCGCGCCCTCGAGCCGGAATCGCTGGTCTTCGCCAAGGGATACGCGCCGGACTTCCGGCGCGGCCTGCTCGAGCGGAGCACCTCGAAGAGCTCGCTCTACGGCGGTCGGCTCCGGCGCTACCGGATCCTCTCCCAGAACCGGGAGATCCAGTACCTGTTCATGGCCGGGCCGAAGCAGGCCTGGATCATCCCACCCCAGGCGACCACCACGGATCTCTCGAGCTACGGGGTGCGTACCATCGACGTGGCTGCCGACGACGAACTCTCGGTACCCGGTTGGGAATACTGGGGAGGAGCCGAAGTCGGACTCTCGAATGTCGACCAGATTCCGGAGGGTTTCGCCGGCGAGACCCACCCGCGAGATCCCTCGCGCGCCGATGCCTCTCCCTGGCTCGAGCGGCTGCCGGTCATCCGCGACTTCCGGCGCATCGTGCTCGGCCAGACCCGCTGACCCACTCCGTCGAGCGTCCCTCCGACGCTGGGCGTATGCTGGCCCCATCCCGCGGGCCGCCCTCCTGGCCCTGTTCACCGAGCCCCCGGCGAGCCCCCTCCGCCCGGGGGCGGCGGGGAAGCCGATGTCCGGATCCCGATTCGGAAGCCACGGAACCCTCGGAGCCCCCACCGCGTGGGCTCGGGGCCGTGCGCGCGTGCTCGCAGGCGCGGTGGCTTCGGCCGTCCTGGTCACGGCCAGCTTCCCGCCTCTCGACCTCGCGCCGCTGGCCTGGATCGCCCTGGTCCCGCTCTTCGTCGTGCTGCGCGATGCGCGCCCGGGGCTGGGTGCGCTCGCGGGCAGCACCTTCGCCGTCGCGCTCTGCGCGCTGCTGGCTTCCTGGCTGCCGGGTCTCGTGGATGGTTTCTTCGCCGTGGGTCTCGGCGGGTCGTTGGCGCTCGCGAGTGGCGTCGCGCTCTACTTCGCCCTGCCCTTCGCGCTGCTCGGTGCCGGCCTCGCCGCGGCCGGGAATCGCGCCGGCCCGATCGCCGTCGGTGCCGCCTGGTGGTGCTGCGAAGCACTGCGTTTCGCGGGCCCGCTCGAGTTGCCCTGGGCACTGCTCGCCTACAGCCAGTCGGCAGTCCTGCCCTTCGTGCAGGCAGCCGACACGGTCGGCGCACTCGGGCTCGGCGCCGTGCTCGCCGCCGCCAACGCCGTACTCGCGGAAGTCGTGCGCGGCCTGCGGCGTCCCGCGTTCCCGCGTGTGGAGAGCGCCGTCGTGCTGGCGTCGCTCATCGCGGCGTGGCTCTACGGAACCGACGCGCTTCGTCACCACTTCGAACAGGGCGACGCACTCGATGTCGTGGTCGTCCAGGGCGGCCTCTCGCGCACCCAGCGGCTCGCCCCCGATGCGCACGCCGACAATCTCGGCCACTACCTCGCACTGAGCGAACGTGCTGGCCCGAACGCCGACCTGGTCGTCTGGCCCGAGCTCGCGCTTCGCTTCGATCCCTCCCAGCGTCCGGACCTCTGGCAGGAGTTCTCGGAACACACGCGCCGCTCCACCGCCGACTGGTTGGTGGGCGCGCCGGGGTCCCGCACCCGCGCGCTCCTGCGCGAGCCCGTCAACACCGCGCTGCTCGTGCGCGCGGGTCGGATCCGGGGTCGCCATGAGAAGGTGCGGCTGGTCCCGTTCTCGGAGACGCAACCGCGCTGGTCTCCGATCGAGCGCTCGCGCTTCGCGGCGGGCCTCTCCCTGCACCCGCTCGAGGGCGAGGCCGCCCGGGTCGGGGTGTTGCTCTGCTCCGAAGCCTTGTTCCCCGCGCTCGCGCGCGAGCTCGCCGCGAAGGGAGCGAACCTGCTGGTGAACCCCTCGAACGACGATTGGTTCGCGAGCCCGGCCGCGACCGCTCATCAGGTGGCCGTGGGCGTCTTTCGCGCCGTCGAGAACCGACGCCCCTGGCTGCGTCCGTCGACCACCGGGAGCAGCGTCGTCATCGACGCTCATGGCCGTGTCCTCGCGCGCGCGCCCTACGGTGAACCCGCCGTACTCCGCGCGCGCGTCCACCCCACGAACGTCAACAGCCCCCGGGCGCGACTCGCAAACTGGGTGCCCCCGGCCGCGTCGGGCGCCCTACTCTCTTGCGTGTGGCTCTTCGCCGTCGGACGGCGCAGGCCCGAATGAGGTCCCTCGTCATGCAGAACACCCATCCCCGTCGCGCCTCGGCGCCCCTCGTTTCCGCGCTCGCGCTGCTGCTCGGCGCCAGTCTGCTCTCGCCCGGCGCCGCTCGCGCAGGCGGGGCCGGCGGCAACACCATCCCGTGCGAGGCGACCCAACAGATCCACTTCGTCCTCGACGACGACGGCGACGGTTTCCGCGACCCGGGCGAGACCACGGCGTGTGCGAACCCGGTCGTCGACAACAGCGGCGCCTTCCCCGTCGTGACGAACGGGGTCGGCGGAACCGTGTGCCTGCCGGCCGTGCAGGCGCAGATGCGCGGCACGCTGACGGTGATCGCCGACGACGACGCCAAGGACTCGAACGTCACGACCCTCGGCCAGAACACGGGCGAGGTGCTGACCCTGCTCTTCGAACTCCGCCACCAGAACCAGGTCGCACGCGTCGCCGACTCCTACACCGCGACGAACCTCGTCGATCTGATCCTCGGCAACTGGAACAACCGCATCACCTCCGAGTCTCGCATCTTCGGTCTGCAGTTCACCGGCGCCCTGCTGCTCACCCCCGCCACGATCAGCGCCCAGCCCGTGATCGAGGGCTCCTTCGACGATCTGGCCATCAAGCTCTCCCAGGTGGCCCAGGACTTCGGACTCGTCGTGAACGCGAACGACGTGGTGCCGCTCATCTCGGACGCCGCACGCGACGGCGTGCGCAAGCGTTTCATCCAGTCGAACCCGTCGCTGTGTGGCGACGCGGCGACGAGCACGCCGGCGGGCTGCGGCGAGCTCGAGGCCGAGGAGAGCGGTTCCCTCGCCTCGATCGCCGAGTTCCGGATCACGCTGAGCTTCGCCGAGAAGGTTCCCGGGGCGCCGCCGACCTGCTCCTAGGGTGAACGTCTTCGCATCGACTCGGAGGTCCGCATGACCTCTGCGGGGCCTGCTGCCCGCATCGGACTCGCCGTGCTCGCGGTGGTGGCCGCCGGTGCCTGGATCCTGCACCTGGACCTCGCGCTGCGGGGACGGCTCGCGTGGGCGCCGATCTACGTGACGCCCGCAACGTCACCGACCGACGCACCGCAGGTCTCCAGCTTCTGGCCCGAGACGCCTGCATCGGCGACGGACCTGCGTCCCGGCGATCGGTTGATCTCGGTCGGCCAGCGCTCGCTCGTCGGCGCGTCGCGCATGGGCGTGCTCGCTGCGCTCTACGGCGCCGCCGACGCGTCGGGACGCGTGGATCTCGAAGTCGATCGGGCCGGTGAGACGCGCGCCGCGTTCCTGGAGCTGCGTCCCTACAACGCGCCGTGGAGCTTTACACCGGTCATCCTGGGCCTCTGGGTCGCCGCAGTCCTGATCGCTTTGCGTTCGGACTCGCGCGCCGGACGCGCGTTCGCCTGGATGTGCCTGGCCTACGCCACGCACTGGGCGGCCTTCTTGTCGGGAGGGGAGTGGCGCACCGGGTTGGGACTGCCGCTCTACGCGCTGGCGATCGGCTTCACCGGCCCCCTCGCCCTGCGAGCGTTCCTGCTCTTCCCCGGTGCGGCCCGCGAACCGCGCTGGCCCTGGCTCTTCCTGGTCATCGCGCCCCTCCTGACGAGCTGGCAGATCGGGGCGCCGCTCGCTCCCGAGATCGGGCTGCCGCTGCTGTTCGCGAGCTACGCGCTCCTGGTGGTGTGCATTCTGGCGGTGGTCGCCCGTGTGTACGTCCGCTCCGACGTTCGCGCCCGGCGGCAGCTGCGCTGGATCGCACTCGGCCTCTACCTGGCGCTCGTCCCGATCGCGGCCGCAGCCGTCGCCGGCGGGTTCGTCCCGGCCTGGCGTCCCGCCTACGAGTGGAGCCTGCTCGCGCTGCTGTTCATGCCGGTCTGTCTGACGCTGGCCCTCGTCCGCTACAACCTCTTCGACATCGATCGACTCATTTCGGTGACGGCGTCGTATTCGCTGCTCGGCGTCGTCGCGTTGGCCTTCGGCATCGGCGTGGCACCACGCGTCGCCGCCGCCACCAGCCGCGCGACGAGCGTCGACCCGAACCTCGCCCAGGGGGTCTTCGCGCTCGCGATCGGCGCCGGGCTCTTCTTCGGCGGGCGCGCCCTGCGCCCGCGCATCGAGGGGTTCTTCTTCCGGGAGCGACGCGCCCTCGACGAGGGGGTGCGTGAGCTGCGGGTGCAACTGCGCGGCTTCGACGCGCCGGGACCCCTCTTCGAACGCTTGGGAACCGAGCTCTCACAGCTGCTCGGACTCACCGACCTGGCCATCTATGCCCGCACCGACGAGCACTTCGTCCCGGTCTTCGGTGCCGGCGCGAGCGTCGCTCCGAGCTTCGACGTCCGCGGACGCCTGGCCGCCCTCGTCGAAGACGCGGACCGCGCCATTCCCGAGGAGCGCTGGCGGCGCTGGCAGAGCGCGACGCTCCTCGAAGAGGTCGAGGCCGCGAGTCTCGAAGCGCTCGACGCGCAGCTCCTGCTCCCGATCCGCGGAGACAAGCACCTCCAGGCGTTCCTGGTGCTGGGCGAGAAGGCCTCGGGTGACGTCTACACCCCGGTGGACCTCGCCCTGCTCGAAGGACTCGCCGAGGGGGTGGCCCTGCAGCTCGAGCGTTTCGACGCCGCGGCCATCGTGCGGGTGGAACGCGAGCGGCAGGAGCGACTGGCGGGCTACGTCCCGGCCGCCGTGCGCGACGCCCTGAGCCGGGCCAGCTCCGACGTCCCGGCGGGCGAACAGGAAGTGAGCGTCCTCTTCGTCGACATCCGCGGCTACACCGGGTTCTCCGAGCAGCGCCGCCCCGACGAGATCTTCCAGGTCGTCAGCGCCTACACCGCCGCGGTCTCGGACGTCGTGCGCGAGCACCAGGGCTGGGTCGTCGACTTCCAGGGCGACGGCCTGATGGCGGTCTTCGGAGCTCCGCGCCGCCACCCGCAGAAGGAGGCCGCCGCGGTGCGCGCGGCCCTGACCCTCGTCCACGATCTCTCGCTCGAAGAGCACACCGGCGAACCCCTCACCGTGGGCGTCGGAGTCGCGACCGGACCGGCCTACGTCGGACACATCCAGTCGAGCGAACGGCGGATCTGGTGCGTCCTCGGGAACACCACCAACCTCGCGGCGCGCCTCCAGTCCCTCACCCGCGACCTGGGCGTCGAAGTCGTCATCGACGACGCCACGCGCAACGCCGCCGGCGAAGCCGCCGCGCGCTTCGAGAGCCGGCCCCCGGTGCGGGTGCGGGGGCGCAGCACCGCGCTCCCCCTACACGTCGTCTAGGATTGGCGGGACGGACGCTCGCGCAGGGCGGACCAGGCCGCGGCCGCGAGCAAGAGCGCCGTCAGCGCGAGCGCGAAGGGCGTCAAGCCCGGCACGGGGAAGCCGAGCACGACTTCGTCGATGGTGCCCGTGGTGACCACCGTATCGCCGCTCGCCAGCGCGAAGATGCGCTGACTCTGCAGGGTCGCGTCGGCGTTGATCGCCGCCGCCAGCGCCGACGCGAGCGACGCGGCCGTCTGACCTGCCGTCGTCGCCACGATCACGACGACCCCGTTCACGGTGATCGAGACGAAACCCGTCCCGATGACGCTGGGGAGCTGGTAGGCCTGGTCCGCATCGTCGGTATCGAGGGGCTTCACGATCACGATGTAGTTCGAACCGGCGCCGGGCGCGAGGTTGCCACCGAGCGCGACGGGACCCGCGGCGAAGTCACGGCGCAGGACGTCGAACTCCTGGACGGGATCCGGGTCGGCGATGTCGACCAGCATGGTCGTCGGCGTGAAGTCCTGGGCGAGCCAGCTCGGCTCGGCCGTCGCGCGCGTGTCGTAGCCGATGTAGACCGTCGCGTCCTGAGCGAGCGAGAACTGCAGGTGCGGATTCGTGGAGACGTTCTTGTCGTTGTTGGCGGTCTGGATCCACTCGGCACACTCGAGCTCCTCGGGCACGTCGACCAGCACGTGGCTCTGGGGGTTCGTGCGATCCGTGTAGTAGTGGTCGCCCCCTTCGAGGGTCGCGAGCACGTAGCTGTTCGCCGTGGAGGCCGAGATCCCCGAGACGAGGGCCGGGATCGACGGGCAGGCGCGGTCGCGCACCAGCGAGAAGACGTAGTCGAAGGGACCCTCGTCGTGGGTGCCGTCGAAGGCCGTGTCGCCGAAACCGGAGACCGCGACGGTCCAGCGACCGCCACCGCCCGGCGGCACGGTGAAGGTGCGGGCCGGCAGGAGCGCGCGCGCGGCGTCGTCATCGGCGCTCGAGCTCGGCGCGACGCCGTTCGGATCCCAGAGGCCGACGACCGGGTCCGGGCGCTCGCCTGCGCCGAAGTCGAAGCCGCTGTCGCGGAGGTCGTAGACCGAGGCGAACAGGCGATCGCCCTCTTCCAGCTCGATCGCGTAGTAGTCGACGTCGTTGGCGGCGAGCGTGGCGCGCACCAGGCCGCCGTTGCCGGCGAGCAGGTTCGCGCGCGCGGCGACGTCGTTGTCCGCGCCCGTGAGGTCGTGCTCGAGGGGCAGCGCTCCGTCGCGCGCGACGGAGAGCACCAGCTCATAGGGCGCCAACGCCTGGAGTGCCTCATCGTGGGTGCCATCGAAGGCGGCGTCACCGAATCCGCTCACCCCCAGCTCGAACACGCCGGTACCTCCCGCGAGATGACCGAGCTGGTTGCCGAAGCCCGGTCCCCCGTCGTCGTCGAGGCTGAGCGCGGGAAGTGCCCCTCCGCTGAACACGCCGAGTACGGGGTCGAGGAAGGCGCCCGAATTCGCGTCGAACAAGGTGGCGAGCAACAAGTCGCCGCTCGTCAGGGAAACCGCATAGGCATCGATGTCGCCCGCATCGAGATGCCCGCGCACCAGCACCGGACCGCCGCCGAAGCGGTCGAAGAAATCCGCGCCGCCCGTCGGAATCGGCTCGGCGCTGGCCAGCCCGTCCACCTCGGCGCCCCCCGGGTCGAGGAACGGCTGGTCTTCGAACTCGGTCCAGTCAGCGGAAGCGACGAAGGGCAGGAGCAGCGCGAGCGCGCTCCCCCAGGCCGCGACCTGGCGTCGGAGGGGGGGTCGCATGGCGGGGGAAATTCTACGCCCATCCTTCCGCGCGACACCACTCCCTCGGGGAAGATCCACCGTTCCAGGCCTCCGCCTCTCGAAATCCACGAGCCCGTGCGTCGTCTGGACGGCGGTTTTTGGGACATCGGCCCGGGCCGCGCGTCGTCGGTGACCCGGGTGACCCAGGCCGGAAGCGCGTCCGCCGAGGGGCCGCGAAGCGATGGGGGCGTCTAGAACGGGACGTCGTCGTCGGACGGAGGCGGGGCGTCGTCGACCGGGAACGGGTCCCCCGCGCCGGCGCTCGCCGAGAGGCGCTCGAGGGTCCACACGTCGAGACTGTTGAAGTACTTCGTCTCGCCGCGCGGGCTCTGCCACTCACGACCCCGCAGGCTGAACTCGACCTTCACCTCTTCGCCCACCTCGAAGCCGTCGAGGTTCTCGCAGCGATCCCCGGTCAGCTGGAAGAGCACGTACTGGGGATAGCGGGGGTTGTCGCCCAGCTCGACGACGAACTCGCGCTTGCGAAAGCGCTCGGTCACCTGCTGGGTGTCGAAGAGTGCGTGAATGCGTCCGGTCGTCTCCATGCCCATGGGCGCGGAGCATACCCGAAGCCCGCCGGGCCGCGCTCAGTTCTCGAAGGCGACGTCGATCGGAAGCGTGAGGTCGCGGCGGACGATCACGCACTGGGATTCGTCGTCTTCACAAATCCCGAACTTCAAGAGCCCCTGGGCCACGCCGCCGCCGGGGGCTTCGGCGAAGAGTTTCGTCACGAACTCGAAGCCGTTCTCGTGCTTCGCACGCACTTCGGATTGGCGCAGCTCCGCGGGCTCGAAGGCCATCGTCGCCGGCGCCGTCAGATCGAGACGCGCAGGCGCCTCCTCGGCCACGTGCCAGCCGCCCGTCGTCTCCACGGTCACCCGCAGTTCGCCCGCCTGATCCGCCGCCGACGGCGAATCCGAGGCGAGGAGCACGCGGAAGCGATCCTCACTGACCAGGAGCTCGGGTTCGGGCGCCTCCGCCTCCGCCGCACAGCCCAGCCAGGCTCCGAGCGCCACGAGCGCGAAAAGACGCGGGGCAACGGCGCTCGGCCGACGAGGAAGGAAGTGTTCGCTCACGCGCGGGATCTCCTCAGCAGGGACAGGGGCCCCTAGAACTTCGACATCACCTGATCGGCGAAACCATCGATTCCCTTGCGCAGGCCGTCGCGATCGAAGCCCGGCGGTCCCATCACGACGCGCGAGACGCCCTGGTCCTCGAGGCGCTTGATCGCGTCGACGTCGAGTCCGGGAATCGAGGTCGTCACCTCGATCTCGGACGGATCGCGCCCGACCTTCGCGCACTCGTCCGACATGGCCTCCAGCAGCTTGCCGAGCCGGTCCCCCTCGGTCTTCATCGGGAAGAAGCCGTCTCCCACCCGCGCGGCACGACGCGCGGCGCCGAGCACGTGCCCCCCCACCACGATCGGCACGCCGCCCGCCTGGACCGGCTTCGGGTTCGACTCGAGCGCCTCCCAGCCGTAGTGCGTTCCCTTGAACGCGTTCGCGCCGGGCTTCCAGAGCGTCCGCAGGGCGGCGCAGGACTCCTCGGTCCGCGTGACGCGCTCGTCGAAGGGAATGCCGAGGGAACGGAACTCGTCCTCCATCCAGCCGATTCCGACGCCCAGAATCGTGCGCCCCTTCGAGAGCACGTCGAGGGTGGCGACCTCCTTGGCGACGTAGATCGGGTGTCGCTGGGGCAGGATCAGGATCCCGGTGGCGAGGCGGATCTTGCTGGTGGCACCCGCGACGAAGGACAGCCAGATCAGCGGGTCGGGGATCGGCGAATCCTCGTTGCCCGGCATCTTGCCGCTGTCGCTGTAGGGATACTGGGCCTGATAGCCAGCGGGCACGGCCACGTGCTCGACGGTCCAGAGCGACTCGAAGCCGGCGGCTTCCGCGGTCTGGGCGAAGAAGGCGGCCTCGTCCGGCTGGACGAACGGGCCGACGTTGGCGAAGGCGATTCCGAACTTCATCGGGACTCCTGGGGGTGGGGCTCAGCCCGGTGGAGGGACGAGGATACACCCACGGTCGGGCGAGGTCCGGGCCGCGGCGTGGAGCGGCGCGGGGTACCCTGCCCGCATGCCCCTCGCCCAGCGGACGCTCCTGGCCGCCCTCCTGCGCTTCGCCGGTCGGCTCCGCTTTCCCACCCTGTTCTTCGTGACGGCCGGGCTGTTCGTCTTCGACGTCTTCGTCCCGGACGCCCTGCCCTTCGCCGACGAGATCCTGCTGGGGCTCGGCGCCCTGGTGCTGGCCCGCTGGCGCCGGCCCGAGGAGGCGGAGGAGACCCCCGCCGACCCGGTCGAAGCCGCGCGGGTCGTGTCCCCGGACGGGGGCGCCTAGGCCGCGCCCCGCGTTCTCGCGGCAGACACCGGACCCGGTCGACGGGTCGGTCACGGCCCTGGCGGCGCGGTTCCCCAGCACGAGGAGAAAGCGCCCACGTTCCGGCGCTTTGGGCGCCACGCTACACTGCGCCCGCGCTGGGGGGGAGCGCCCTCGCCCGGTTCCACGGGCGGCGCCGCACCCCTCCCCTTGCCGGGAGACCGCCTTGAGCCACGCCCTGCCCGACGTCGGAATCGACGATCTCCACCTGTACGCCGGGAGCCTCGCCGTCGATGCCGCCACGATCGTGGCCGGGCGCGGGAACCCCGCCGACGAGGTCGCGCGCCTGAAGCTCCAGCGTCGTTCGCTGGCGCCCCAGTTCGAAGACCCGGTCACCCTGGCGGTGAACGCGGCGAAGCCCGTGGTGGCGTCGAACGATCCGCGCCCGATCGAGCTCTTGATCGTCGCCACCGAGTCGCCCGTCGACGACGGGAAGCCGCTCAGCTCCTACGTGCACCATTACCTCGACCTCGGTCACCGCTGTCGCAACGTCGAGGTCAAGCATGCGTGCTACGCCGGGACGGCCTCGCTGCGTCTGGCATCTTCGTGGGTCGCGACGAACCCGGAGAAACGCGCGCTCGTCGTGATGGCGGACATGGCGCGGAAGCTCTTCGGGGATCCCGCCGAGCCCGCCGAAGGGGCCGGCAGCATCGCCCTCAGCGTCGCCGCCGATCCCCGCGTGCTGCGCCTCGAGCCGAAGGCGGGCTACGCCGCGCGCGAGGTCTATGACGTGACGCGGCCGACGCCCACCCTCGAACGCATCAACTCGGGCCTGTCGCTCGGCGCCTATCTCGACCTGCTCGAGATCGCGCTCGGCGACTACCGCAAGGAGAACGCGGTCGACCGCATCCAGGATCACTGCGCGGCGATCTGTTACCACACGCCGCTGGTGCCGCTGGTCGAACAAGCCCACCAGATCGTCGTCGAGAGCGACGACGAGTTTCCCGAGGACGACGTCGTCGCGGCGAGCTGGCAGCGCCTCGTCGCGCCGTCGCTCGCGTACTGTCAGCAGATGGGCAACCTCTACGGCGGTTGTCTGTACGCCGCGCTCGCGGGACGCATCGACGCAGAGCCCGCGCTCGCCGCCGGTGACCGCATCGGTCTCTACTCGTATGGGTCCGGCTCGTGCGCCGAGTTCTTCAGCGGGATCGTCGGCGCGGAAGCACGCGCCGTAGTGGGTCGACACGGTCTGGCCAACCAGCTCGCCGATCGCACGCCGATCGACTTCGCCCAGTACGAAGGCGAGGTGCTCGCGATGGAGCAGAGCCTCACCGAGCCCGACTTCGACCCGAATGCGGAGGCGATTCCCGGCCTGTTCGCCGCGCGGTATACGGGAAGCGGCCGGCTCGTCCTCGATTCGGTGCGCGACTACTACCGGCAGTACCGCTTCGCATGAGGCGCCCGCGCCGCTACGCGGCCGCCGCGGGGTCGGCCTCGTGAGCGACGTGCTGTCGATCCCGCTGCGCGACGAACACGGGCGACCGAAGCTCACGCCCGCCTCGATCCGCGGTTGGTCGACCCGTCTCGAGGCCCCGCCCGCGCACGCCTGGGTCGAGATCACGGGCGGCACCGACGCCTTTTGCGAGGGTCTGGACCTCGAGGCCCTCGCCGGATTCGAGGATCCGGCCGAGATCGTCGGGGTACTCCAGGACTTCGCCGCGCTCTTGCAGGCGATCGAACGTCATCCGCGTCCGGTGCTCGCGCGGGTGGAGGGTCCGGTGCTCGGCGGGGGCGTGGGCGTGGTCGCGGCCTGCGACTTTGTCGTCGCCGCTCCCGGCACCGAGTTCTCCCTGCCCGAAGCGCTGGTCGGGCTGATTCCCGCGGTGGTGTTGCCAACCCTCTCGCGTCGCATGGCTCCCACCCATGCTCGCAGCCTCGCACTCGGCAGCCCGGCCCTCGACGCAGAGGCGGCCTGCCGGCGCGGTCTCGTCGACGAGGTGGCGGAGGACACGCGCTCCGCTGCACGTCGCCATGGAAAACGCTGGGCACGCATGTCGCCGTTGGCCCAGGCCGCGGTGAAGGAGCTCACGGCGTCGAGCGGCGATGCGCGCCCCTTCCTCGACGCGGCGATCAAGCGCTTCCATGAACTCCTGGCGAGCCCCGCCAGCCAGGCGCGCCTGCGACGCTTCCTGGCGGGTGAGGCCCCCTGGCCGACGACGGACGACGAACGCGCGTTGGAGGAATCGTGAGCGGAATCTTCGACGGCAAGGTCGTGGTGATCACGGGCGGATCGCGCGGCATCGGACGTGCGATCGTGCTCGGGGCCCTCGAGCGCGGCGCCTCGGTGGTCTTCTGCGGCCGCACGCTCGGCGAGGCCTCGGACGAGGTGTTGTCCGCTGCCGATGCGCTGGGTGCGCGCGACCGCGTGTTGGCCGTGCAGGCCGACGTGTCCTCCGAAGCCGACGTCGAGGCGCTCTTTGATCGGACCCTCGAGCGTTTCGAGCGCGTCGACGCGGCGGTGAACAACGCTGCCGTTTCCCGCGACGATCTGCTGTTGCGCATGCCGACCGAGGTATTCGACGAGGTGATCGCCAACAACCTGACGGGACCCTTCCTGGTAGCGCGTCGCGCCGTTCAGGAATTCCTCGGCCAGGGCGAGGGCGGCGCGATCGTGAACATCGGCTCCCTCTCCCAGAACGGCGCGACCTCCCAGGCCGCCTACTCCGCGAGCAAGGGCGGGCTGCAGGGCCTCACCCGTTCGATCGCGAAGGAGTACGGGCGTCGCGGCGTGCGCGCGAACGTCGTCGTCGGGGGCTACGTACAGACCCGCATGTCGGATCAGATCCCCGAAGCCTTCCGCACCTTCCTGGTCGACCACTGCCCCCTGCGGCGCCTCGGCGAACCCGAAGAGGTCGCCGACATCGCGCTCTTCCTGGCGAGTGAGCGGGCGTCGTTCATCAACGGCGAATCGATCCATGCGACCGGCGGCCTGGTGGACGTCCCGCTGTGAAGCTCGAGACGCTCGAAGACGGCATCGCGAGCCTGCGGATCAGCGAAGACGACGCGCCCTACCTGGACACCACCGGCGCGGTGCGCGAGCTCGAAGCGGCCGTCGCCACGCTCCGCGCCGACACGACCGTGCGTGCGGTCCTCGTCGAGGGCGGGCGGCCCTACTTCTCGGCGGGAGCCCACCGCGATCTGCTGACCGACGAAGATGCACGCGCCAAGATCGCGGCCTTCTGTCAGCGGTTCCCGAGCCTGCTCCTCGACCTGCCGGTCCCCAGCGTCGCGGCGATGGAAGGGCACGCCGTCGGCGGCGGCTGGCTGATCGGCCTCTGGTGCGATGTGCCGGTTCACGCCCGAGAGAGCCTCTACGGTGCCAACTTCATGCAGCTCGGGTTCACGCCCGGCATGGGCTCGACGGTGATGGTCGAGGCGGCGGTCGGTGCACCGCTGGCCCGCGAGCTGCTGTTCACCGGGCGCCTCTGCAAGGGCAAGGAACTCGCCGCAAGCGGGGGCCCGCTCGCCCACAGCGTGGTGCCGCGGGCCGAGGTGCGCGAGAAGGCCCTCGCGATCGCCCGTGACATCGCCGAGGCGCCGCGGACCTCGCTGGTGCTGCTCAAGGAGACCCTCTCGGCCGACCGCCGCGTGCGACTCGAGCGCGCCCTCGAAGCCGAGCAGCGGATGCACGCCGTGTCCTTCGGAGACGCGGAGGTCCGTGCGGGAATCGACGAGCGCTATCGTCCCGGCTCTCGCAGCGAGGACTGAGGAGACCCATGGCCATCACCATCGACCTGAAGCAGAAGGCGGTCCTGATCACCGGCGGCACCCGCGGACTCGGCCGCGCAATGGGACTCGAGTTCGCGCGCGCCGGCGCGTCGGTCTTCCTGACCCACCGCTGGGGAAGCACCGACGAGGAAGAGCTCATCGCTGACTTCACCAAGGAAGGGCTGGACGCGCCCCACATCCTCGAAGCGGACGTCTCCGACGGGGAGGCCACCCGTGAGCTGCTCGGCATCGTGCGCGAGCGCGCCGGTGAGCTGCACACGATCGTGTCGAACGTGGCCTTCTCGAAGGTGGTGAACGAGCTCTCGGATCTCAAGAAGAAGACCCTCGACCTCTCGCTCTCCTACTCGGCATGGCCCCTCGTCGATCTGGTGCAGGCCAGCGAGGAAGTCTTCGGTCGGTACCCGCGCTACGTGATCGGCGTCTCGAGCGACGGGGGCGAAGTGTGTCACGCCGGGTACGACTTCGCGGGTGCGTCGAAGGCCGTTCTCGAGACGCTGATCCGCTACCTCTCCCTGCGTCTGAAGGAACACGGCACGCGGGTGAACGCGTTGCGCCCGGGCTTCCTCGACACCGACAGCTCACGGGCGACCTTCGGCAGCGAGAACGTCGACCGCCTGGCCGAAGAGCGGCCGGGGCTCTTCCTCGATCCGCGCGGCGTCGCGCGCACCGCCGTCGGCATCGCATCGGGCTGCTTCGATGCGGTCACGGGACAGGTGATCGTCGTGGACGAGGGCTGGTCCCACGTGAGCCCGATGTCCCTGGTCGCCGGGGTGGGCCTGCCCGGCGCCTTCCCCGAGGGCGAATCCTCGTGAGCGACGTCGACCTCGAGCCCGAGCTCGCCGAGCTCTTCAAGCGGGCCACCAAGGAGCCGCTGGTGCCGGACGCCCTGCGCGCGGGTCCGCCGATCCTGGACCAGGCCGCCGTCGAGGCACGCCTGCCGCACCGTGACCCCATCCTGCTGGTCGATCGGGTGTACGGCATCGACCGCGAAACCCCAGCGATCGCGGCACGCTACGACATCGCCCGGGCGTCGGGTGTGCTGGCGGGGCACTTCCCGCGCTACCCGGTGTGGCCCGGGGTGCTCCAGGTCGAAGCCGTCGGTCAGGCCGGGCTGGTCCTCTACGCCGAACTCTCGGAAGCGGAGACGCCGGAGAAGGTGGCGCTCACCCACGTCCGGGGCGCGCGCTTCCTCCACGAAATCGTGCCCGGCGAGGACGTCGAAATTCTCGCCCGGACGCTGGATGACGGCCTCTTTGTTACCATTCTCGGGCAATGCCTCCAGGCCGGCCGGATCTGCTCGGTGGCCGCCGTGACGGCTCTCTGAGCCAAACCGCCCCCGCATCCCCCCGGACACACCCCGCCCCCGGGGGCCCCCCCCCCCCGCGCCCGGCCGCCCCCCAAACCCCACCCCGGCGGGGGCCCC
>JBCCEW010000036.1 GCA_039030075.1 Myxococcota bacterium
CTCGGCGCGCCGCACGCGGCGACTCGAGATCCGCCAACTCACAGCACAGCCCAGCAGGCCGAGAACCAGACCGAGGATGATCCGCAGATCGCCGAAGTGGAACCAAGGATCGGCGGGAAAGGCGATCGCCCGCTCGATCGCGGCCACCTTGAAGACGTGGACCTGCGACATTCGCGGGTTCGTCGCGAAGTCCATGAAGTCACGGCGGCTGCGGTATCGAATGGATACGGTGTCCCCCCACTCGCGCAAGTCGCCAGCGTTCAGTAGATCCATCGTGCCGCCTGCCGCGAGCCCGAACTGGACCGGGTGGGACGCCCTGGAGATGAGGGCGGGGGCGACGTAGTCGAGATAGTGGGCGAGGACCTCTTCGGTGGACTGCCCAGGCTCGACGTCCTCGACGAGGAGCGGCTCATCGTACGCTTTGCCGATGTTGAGCATGATGAAGTCGTCGCCCGTGTCCTCTTCCATGAAGCGACGCATCGTCTCGACCAGAACCGGGTCCGGCGGCTCCAGCTTCTCGGCGGCACGCAAGTACGCCTCGATCTCGTCGTCCCTCAGTGGTCCGTCGAATGACGTGTACCAGCCGAAGAACGCGAACCAGATCGTCACAAGAACAAGCCAGGTCCAACGGGTCGCGGTCATGCCACCTCTCCCGCCTGCGCGTCGGGCAGGCGACGGCAGAAAGCGCTCGAGCTCGACCAGCTTCGAGCCTTGCCTTCCGATGCCGGCACCCGGGTATAATGGCAGTCCCTATGCCATAAGTCGAGGGAGCTTCCCATCTCCTCGCCGTTTTCGCTCTCCTCTTTGGTAGGACCGCGCGTCGCCGAACCCCTCTTCGGACATGGCACCGATCATTCCCTACCTCGTCGCGGTAAGTCCGGCGTGAGAACTACGGACCAGGGAGCCGTCAATTCTGTCGCTCGCTTGGGCCTTTGGTTGTAGAGAGGCCATCTCGCGGGAAGGAAATCCGACCGGCGCCGGGTTCCGTGGGACAACTGTGGGACAAAGGCCTACTCCGTGGACTTCCTTTGTTTCGCGAATTTGCGCTTCTTGGTCCCGGGTTCGATTCCCGCTGCCTCCACCAGTTTTTTCGGCTCCGCATCCGCTTCGCGGATGCTGCGCGCCGAGCGGGCGCTGGCGGTGGCGCGCGGAAGCCCGAGGTGGCGCAGGCGTGGGAGCGGCTTGCTCGGTTGGGGTCGGTCGTCGCGGCGCTGCCGCGCCAGCTCTCGAGCCGGGCGCGTCGGGGACGCTCGCCTGAGAGCAGGATGGACGGACGCTGAGCCCTACTCGGCGGGGGGTGCGCCCAGCTTGGGAGGCGCCGCGCGTTGCTCTTCCTCACCGCCTGTGTGTTTGCCGATGGTCCAACCGAGATCCGCGAGGTTCAGCTGCGCCCAATCGCGCGACTCGGTGTCGGTGACCGTCGCGAGTGTGTCGTTGTAGCGGTTCATGAAGCCGCCCAGCGCGATCACGCCAATCAGTGTCCGCGCTTCCGCATCCGAGAAGTGCTTGCGCACGTCCGCGTGGTGCCCGGGGGTCACCGCGCTGGGAGAGACCCCGGCGGCGAGACCGAGTCGGAGCGCCGCTCGCTCCCGATCGTCGAAGAGATCGGAGGTCTCGAATTCCCAGAGCGCCTGGATCTTCTCGAGCGGTACCCCCATCTGGTCGAGCCCGTAGGCGCCATGCGCCTGACAGTGTCGACAGCCCGAGGCGAGGCTGGAGATCGTGAAAGTCATCAGATTGAGCGCCGGCCCGGGTGGGCTGGCCGCGATCATCACCTGAAGCTCCTTCAGCTTGTCGTACATCGCGGGCCAGCTGGGAAGATCCCAGTTCTGTCGGTCCTGGTAGTCGGTCATCGGCGGTTCCTCCGGTCGCGGGTCGCGACAAGGGCATTCCTGGTGCTCTCTCCTGCGCTGCAACCCGCCTCGAGACAGGTGAGCGCCATCGGGAGCATCTTCTCAAAAAATTTGACTATAGTCAATTTTGGTATTGCACTATTTCTGACTCTAGTCATAATGGCGATATGGCCACGGAGAACACGAGCGAGCGGGGCATGTCGCGAGTCGAGCGCCGACGGGCTTCCACCCGGGCGCGGATCGTCGAGGCAGCCGAACGACTGATGCGGGACCGCGGGGTGGAGGCGGTGACCATCCAGGACATCACCGAGGCCGCCGACGTCGGGCACGGCACCTTCTACCTCCACTTCAAGACGAAGGCCGACGTGCTGCAGCCGGTGATCGCGCACCTGTCGGAACAGGTGCACGCGCAGGTCGACCGAGCTGCGCGCGGGGCGGAGGATCCTGCGCTTCGCATGGCTTTGGGCTTTCGCATCTTGTTGCGAGCCATCAGCGAAGACCCGCTCTGGAGCTGGTACGCCCACTCGGGCAGGTCGTTCAGTGAGCTGATCGCGGGCATGGGGACGCCGCCTCTCGACGACGTGCGCCGCGGGCTGGAGAGCGGCCGATACGTTGTCGCCGATCTGTCCACCGCGTGGAGCTTCATCGACGGCGCCTTGATCGGAGTGATCACGTCGCTCGGCGCGGGCATGAACGTCGACACCGTCGCAGAAACCACCGTGGAGTTGGTTCTGCGGGCGCTTGGCATCCCTGCAGACGAAGCGGCGCAGATCGCGCGCGAACCGTTGGAGCTTCACTAGACACCTGCGACCGAAGGGCTCGATCGCGGACCGACCCCTCAATCAAGACAAGATGCGACCTCCAAGGAGACCCACATGTCGAACGCACCCCTCGAACCCGCCGCCCTGATCGAAGCTGCCGAGAAGCTCGTACCGCTCCTGCGCGAGAAGGCGCGGGCGGCCGAGGTCGCCCGTCGCCCGCTCGACGAGGTCATCGATGCGATTCGAGACAGCGGTCTCTTCTCCCTGATGGTTCCGCGGTGTTATGGCGGGCACGAAGCCGACGTCGACACCTTCTTCGAGGTCACGCTCGCGCTATCGCGTGCGGACGCTTCGATGGGCTGGCTCGTTGCGTTCTACCTGGAGCATTCCTTCTGGTTCTGTGGCTTCCCCGACGAGTTCCAGAAGGAGCTCTTCGCCGATCGTGCCTACGTCCTTGCTCCCGCATCGCTCAACCTGACGGGTGGCTCCGCCAAGCAGGTCGAGGGTGGCTACCGCCTGAGCGGCCAGTGGCAGTGGGGAACGGGTGTCGTCCATGCGGACTGGATCATGGTGGGCGCGCTGATGACCGACGATGAGGGCAACCTGAAACCCCTCTTCTTCGCGTTGCCTCGCGAAGAGGTGGAGACCATCGACACCTGGCATATGGCCGGCATGTGCTCGACCGGTTCCTATGACATCAAGATCGACGATGTGTTCGTGCCGAGTGCGCGTACGGTCGGGCTCTTCGATCTGACGGATGGCACGGCCACGAGTCGGCTCCACGATGGGCCGCTCTACCGAACGCCGCTGATGCCCATCCTTGGGTTCGCGTCGGCGTTGTCCGCCCTCGGTGGTGCGCAGGGGGCGCTCGACGAGTACTGGACGCAAACCAAGGCCAAGATCGCCGCGAAACAGGCTCGCGCGGGCGGCGCCGTCAAGGACGAGGGCAAGCCCTCCGTCGTCGCCAGCGCAGCACTCGAGGTCGAGGCTGCCGAGCTCCTTTTGCGGGACGTGCTCCGCGACGTCATGGACCAGCGCAACACCGCCTCACGAGAAACGCGCAACAGCTGGCTCACCCGCATGGCCCACGCGGTCTTCATGTGCCGCAGCGCCGTTCAGGACATCGTTGCGGTGACGGGCGCGAGCGGGGGTCGACTGGACAGTCCGATCCAGCGCGCCCTGCGCGACATCTCCATCGGCTCGAACCACGTGATCTTCGATCGCGAGGCCCGCTATGCCGACTATGGCCGCACGCACCTCGACCAACCGATCCAGACCCTGATGGTGTAGTCGATGACGACATCTCGCGTTCCTCTCCTGTCGAGCGAAGAAGCCAAGCGAGCCGCCGCTGAAGTCGAGCTCTTCGAACTCAAGGCGAACTTCTCGATCTATCGCGTGCTGCTGCGTCAACCCCTGGTCGCGAAGCGACTCAGCGACCTGACCGATGTCCTCGTGGGAGCGTCGCACATCGATGCACGGCTTCGGGAACTGCTCATCATGCGCCTCGGTTGGGCGAATCGCGGCGTCTACGAGTGGTCGCAGCACTGGAAGATCGCACTGCTCCACGATGGCATCGAGAAGAGTGACCTGCTCGCCATCCGGGACTGGGAAGTGCACGACCACTGGTCTCCGCGGGATCGCGCCGCCTTTCGCGCTACGGACGAAACGCTCGAGCACGGTGTCCTCTCGAAAGAGACCTGGAGCGAAGTGGCGCAGCATTTCCCGACTCATGAGGAACGGATCGAGCTCGTCACGATCATCTCCTGCTGGAAGATGCTCTCCGACATCATGAAGACCCTCGAGGTGCCCCTCGACGAAGGCGTCGAGCCCTGGCTGCCGGACGGGCTCGAACCTCCGGGGCCGCAGCTGTGATCAGGGCCAGCACGCTCGAGCCGGTCGTGGATCCTGCGGCGCTGCGGCGCACGTTTGCGTGCTTTCCGAGTGGCGTCGCAGCGGTGTGCGCGATCGCGCCGCAGGGCCCGGTCGGGCTCCTGGTCAGCTCCTTCACTTCGGTTTCTCTGGAGCCGCCGCTGGCGTCGATCTGCATCATGAACGACTCGAGCCGCTGGTCGCAGTTGCGCAGTGCGGCGCGGCTGGGCCTGAGCTTCCTCGCCGATGGTCAGCAGCGGGTCTGCGAGCAGCTCTCGGCATCGCCGGAGCACGGGTTCGCTGGGCTGGAGATCAGCACCACTTCGGAGGGTGCGGTGCTCCTGCGCGACGCGACGGCGTGGCTGGATTGCTCGCTTCACCAGGAGGTCGACGCCGGCGACCACACCCTCGTGCTGCTGCGGATCGAAGCGCTTCGCGCCCGTCCCGCACTGGCTCCGCTGGTCTTCCACAATTCGCAGTTCCATCGGCTGGCGTCCCTGTGACCCAGCGCTGGCGCTCCGAGTTCCGAGGCGTACTGGCGATGGCGCTTCGCACGGGCGGCCCCGGCAGCGGCGGTGTGTTCCGCGGGACCACCCCGGGACAGACACCTACTCGGTAGACCTCTCTCGTTTCGCTGGGTTGCGCTTCTAGGGCGCGGGTTGCTCTTCCCGGCTCGGCCCAAGCTGGCGTCTTCGGCCTGCGGCCGAAGAACGATTCCTGCCGCCTCCACCAGTTTCTCGAGCAACCCCGCGAAATCAGCCCCACGGCTTGGAAGCGAGGGGCCTCCGTTCATCGTTGCGCGAGTGTCTGCTCCATCAATCTGATTCCGTATCGATACATGCTCTCCGCGGTCGCTACGGCCTCGGCCTCGCCGATCCCTTTCGGCTCGAACTCGCCTGACCAGCTGAGGCTGCAGCGGCCCTGGCCTAGTTCCTCTACTGCCATCGTCGCCCGATAGCTCACGAAGGGAAGGGTTGAACGGACGATGGAGTACGAATAGGTCCGGTGTCCCTCGGCTTCCAAGCGATCGACGACTTCGCGGCCGCCTGGAAGGGTGAGAGTTCGTAGGGCCCCGAGACCTTCGCCGTCGGACGTGCAGCTTCCCGCTCCAGGGCCGGCCCACTTCTCCATGTCTCCGAAATCGCCGATCAGCTCCCAGAGTGTGTCGGCGGAGACGCTGAACTCGTGCGTGATGCTTGCTTCGGCCACGGCGGACTCCCCTCGGTTCGGCGCAGCCGGGGAAGAGCCCGGCCCGGCCAATAGATGAACATCGTTTTTTAATTAGATGAAGGGTGTTCACTTGTCAATGGCGCCCTAGAATCGCCCGATGCCGAAGCCGCAGACACCCTCAGGGAAGCGCCGTTCGGAGAAGGAAAGGGCGTGGCAGCGCGCGCGTCAGCCTCACCAGAAGGCGGAGCGTCGCGAGGCCATCTTGGCGGCGGCCACGGAGCTGCTCGACGAAGCCGGAATCGATGGCGCGACACTTTCCGCCATCACGCGTCGAGCCGGGCTGTCCAAAGGCAACCTCTATCGATACTTCGAGAGCAGAGAAGCCGTATTGATGGCTCTCACCCTTGGTGAGGTCGAGAGGTGGTCTCGCGCGCTCGTGGAACGGCTCGAACCCATCGCCGATCCAGGAGACGTGGAGGCCGTTGCCGACGTGTTCTCACGAACGACGGCAGCGAACCCGCGCCTTTGCGTTCTCTTCTCGGCGCTTACCTCTGTACTCGAGAGAAACGTGTCTGCGGAGGCGGTGATCGCATTCAAGCGCACGATTCCGCGGCTCCTGCTTGCTCCTTCAACCGCAGTACGCGACGCACTTCCTGGACTGAGCGCATCTCAAGCGCGTTCGTTCGTTCTGTATTTCGCGCTGTTCGTCGCGGGAACATGGCCTGCCGCCAATCCTGAGCCCGCGGTCGCGAAGTTGCTTTCGCGCAAGGGCTTCGAGTCACTCCGAGTCGACTTCGAGCGCACCAACTATGAGCATGCTCGCGCGCTGCTCGACGGACTGTTGGCCAGGCGCCGCTAAGGGGACGGGAGGCTATCGCGAAGCGGCGTGTCCTTGGTCCGGCGCGAGGAAGGTAGAGACATCAGGCTTCGCCCCGAGGGTCGGGGGGCGAATCCCTCCCGGCGTGCCACTGAAGTCAAGTGGTCGGCGATTCGCGCATGCTGACCATCAGGTATCTGACGTGATCATCACGATCGAGAACCCACACGATTGCCTACTGCCCGCTCATCTCTTGCCCCGCGTCGATTCGGCCTATGATCAAGCGTCAACTCGTTCAATCGGTGTGTGAAGAAGTGACACAGATTCCGCTGAACCCGAACTTCAAGGAAGACCTCGAGGCCTTCGTGCTCCAGATGCCGATCGTCAGGTTCATTCAGCTGACGTTCGTGACGGTGAAGCACGGAATGGTAGAGATCTCGATTCCCTACCGAGACGAACTCTCGTTCACTGCGGGGTCATTTCAGGCGGGCCCGATCGGTATGTTGATGGACATCGCCGCCTGCGGCGCCGTCGGAACGACGCTCCCTGCTGGTTGGGCCTTCTCCACGATTGATTTCACGACCAAGATCGTTGCGCCTGCAACCGGCGAACGGTTTCTTGCGCGCGGGCACGTGGTGTCCTCGGGCAAGACCGTGTCGGTCGGCGAAGCCGACGTATTCGCGGTGAGGGAGGGGCGAGAGACGTTGTGCGCGACGGGGTTGGTTACGACCAGGAACTTCGAAGTGACTCCGTCCCCGACACCGCCAGACGCTCTGGGAACATGATCCGCCCAAAGCGGCATTGATGCTGGCGTGACTCAGGAGGTCACAATTCTGCCTGCTTGAGAAGTTCATCCACCTCTTTCAGCCAAGCGGCGGGAAGAAACTCTCTCGCGGTTTCTATGTCGTAGTAATCGTTCCAGTAGGAGATCTTTCCATCCGTGATCTTGTGGACGGTGGTGATCCCGATGGTCCCAACCTCTCCAGTTTCGAAGCGCCATTCTTCATCTCGCTCTGTCATGACGCAATGGTCTTGAGCCACAACGGTCTTCACATCCGCACGAACTCCGCTAACGCCAACCCATGCGAGTATGCCCAGTTTCTTCGCAATGCCTTCGGGTCCGATTGCGTCCCAAGCATGCTTCTTGGGTTCGTCTCGGTACAGCGCATCCGGTGTGAACAGGCTGCGAAGTGTTTCCATGTCGTGTCCAAGGGCTTCGAAGAAACACTCGATCAACGCGACATTCTCTCGTGCTAAGCCAGCAGCGCTCTCTTTGGCAATATCGAAGGGTGTCTTGTCGGTCATCGCGTCTCTCTCGTTCTCTGCTTGCTATCCGATTGTCCCGTCGCCATCGGGGTAGTGTGATCGTTCATTCGCGCCTTGATTCGGCGAGCGTGCGATCACCGCGGCGAACTCTCCGAAGCGGCCGGGCTCCCGGAGGCCCGACCGTCCGGCCCGTCAGCGGCCGTCGTCTCGTCGCGGGTCCTCGCTCATCGATTCGAGCGACTGACCTGGCGTGTAGTGGATGAACTTCGCGCCCGACGGCGCGCCCGGCTTGTGCCAGACCCCTCGCGGCACGACGAAGGAGGTTCCTGGCTTTGCCGTGTAGAGCTGCGGCGGGGCATCGCCCTCTAGGAGCGTGATCTCGACCATGCCCTCGAGGACGAAGAAGAACTCGTCCGTATCGGGATGCATCTCCCAGCCCGGGTGGACCCCGGTGATGTCGCAGGTGCCGAAGCTCTTGCCATTGAAGGGCGAGAACTCGAGGAAGGTGCCCTCGGGGTGCTTACCCAGCAGGTCGAGGACGTTGGTGATGTCCATGGGGCCCCTCTATTGGACGGGAGCCGGAAGGCTACCCCAACCAGGGCGGGTCATTGGCGGGGGTGGCCCGAGGCGGCGCAGGCTCAGGAGCGGCTTGCTCGATTGGAGTCGGTCACCGTTCCGGCTTCCGTCTGACGAGCCTTCGCTGGAACGCCGCACGCGTCACCTCGCCGGCCGCGCGGATGGGCCGGGCGGGATCACGCGTTCGCGGTACAGCCCTCCGTCTCGACGTCCCCGGCGATTCGGGAGTGCAACATCACGCGCGCTTTGGTGTAGTCCCAGGGGCAGGCGCGGTGCATCAGGCACCGGTTGTCCCAGACGACGACGTCGCCCGCCTGCCAGCGGTGGGTGTAGACGCGCGACGCGTCGCTCACGGCGAAATCGATCAAGGCCGTGAGGAATGCGTCGGAGGCTTCGTCGTCCCATCCGGGGATGGCGTAGGCATGGCGGCCGACGGCAAGGGCCGGGATGCCGGTCTCCGGGTGGATCTTGACCAGGGGCCGAAGCGGTGCGCTCTCCACGTCGAGGCCGTAGCCCACATATTCGCTGTCCGCGCTCTCCTCCACCGCCTCTCCGAGAGCGATCTGGCTACGCGCCAGCGAGTGGTGGGCGGACAGACCCGCGATCTGTCGCTGGCGATCCTCGTCGAGCGCGGCGTAGGCCGCGCGCATGTCGGCGAAGGCGGTATCGCCCTGTTCGCGGGGCACGACCTGCGCACTGAAGACGGCACCCTTGGCTTGGACGGGCATGTACGTGTTGTCCTGATGCCAGTGCATGTTGCCGCGGATGATCTTCATCATGTCGTCGTCGGGAGCATCGCGCAGGGAACCGTCCTGCTTGACGTTGCTGAGCAGCGCGGATTCGAGACCTTCGATCAGGTCGCCAAACCGGCGAGCGAAAGCAACCTGCTGATCGCGCGAGAGATGCTGCGCGGGAAACACGAGCAGCCCGTAGTCCAGCCAGGCCCGGTAGAGATCGGCGAAGGTCGCGTCGTCGATCTCGGACAGGCGGACCTCAGTCACCCGTGCGCCGAACGTCATTTCCAGCGGCTCGAGATTCATGGCGGTCACGCCACTGGTCATGACGGAGTCTCCCCACGCGGAGGACGCGTCGCCGAACGCCGGCATGTCGAACGGAAAGGGGCCATCCGGAGCGGCATCTCCCGATTCACGAGACCTGCACCACCAGCGCGGTCGCGTTGTCCTTTCCGCCGTTCTGGTTGGCGGCGTCGACGAGCCATGCCACGGCGGCGTGTGCGTCCGGCGCCCGGGTCAGGATCTCCCGGATCTCCTCGTCGCGCAGCATCTCGTAGATGCCGTCCGAGCAGAGCAGGTAGGTGTCCGCGGCGCGGATCTCCACGGGAACCACCTCCACCTGGACTCTCGGATCGACGCCGACGGCGCGGATGAGCACGCTGCGGCGGGGGTGCACGCGGGCTTCCTCCTCGGTGATCTCGCCGTTGCGAAGCAGCTGTGCGGCGAGGGAATGATCCTCGGTGAGGGCAGCCAGCGATCCCTGTCGGAGCCGGTAGAGACGGCTGTCGCCCACGTGTGCGACGCATGCGGGCCCCTCGGCGGACAGCAGGAGGGCGACCACCGTCGTTCCCATTCCCATCAGCCTGGGCGACGCCGCGGCGCGCTCGAAGATCTCTCGGTTGGCGCGCTTGACCGCAGCGCTGAGGCGGGCGGAGGCAGCGGCGCCGCCGACCCGTCCCATGTCGCCGAGCGTCCCGACGACCATCGCGCTCGCCACCTCGCCGCTGCGGTGTCCCCCCAGCCCGTCTGCGACCACCAGCAGGATCTCGCCGCGGGCCGGGTCGTCGAAGCGGTCGAAGGCGTCCTCGTTGGTCATCCGGACCCGACCGGCGTGGCTCGTCCCGGCGATGGAGAGCGCCCACGGCCCCCATACTTCGCGTCCGTCGTCATCGGTGTGTCGGGGCGACAAGCCGCACTGCCTCGCTCTCGTGATCGCGCGCGCGTTCGCGATCCGCCGCACATTCTACGCGCGCACCGACGAGACGGGTAGAGAGCCGCCCCCGCTCTTCGGCCCAGCTCTCGGCGCGACGGATGGGGCGGGGCGTCGTGTCAGAGGCCCCTCAGACGAGTTCGACGCTGTTCGCGTCGTACTCCCCGAGCCACTGGTCGGGCGGGGTGTCGCCCTTCGATTCCGCGCTGCGTACTGCGGCGAACTGCTGTCGGAAGGCCTCGGCATCGGGCTGGTGATAGGCGGCCTGCATCGCCGTACTGCCGTTCACCACGCGCGCGGTTCGCTCGAACCGATTGCGCTGGTAGCACTGCAAACCCGCCGCGACCGAGCTCTCCTGGTCGAGTGCGCGCTGGAGGACGCGTGCGTCTTCGATGGCCATCGCGGCGCCCGAGGCCATGAAGGGCAGGGTGGCGTGCGCCGAGTCGCCGAGGAGGGTCGCCCGATCGGTGCTCCAGTCGTCGACGGGAACGCGATCGAAGAGGGCCCAGCGGTAGCACGCGTCCTTGGGGACGACGTCGATCAGCGTCTGGACGGTGTCGCACCAGCCCGCGAAGTCCGCCTTGAGCTCTTCCCAGGGCGCCTTGACGTTCCAGGCCTCTTCGCGCCAGGCGTCGTTCTCGACCACGCCCACCATGTTCACGAGCTCTCCGCGACGCAGGTAGTAGACGACCATGTGCTTGCGGGGACCGACGAAGTTCGAGACGACGGTCTCCATGAAGTCGTCGGGCAGCCGCTTCGTCTCGACCGTGGCGCGCCAGGCGGCGTTCCCTGTCCAGTTCGCCTCGGTCGAACCGAGGATCCCGGCACGGATTGCGGACTTGATTCCGTCCGCGCCCACGAGCACGTCGCCCTCGAAGCAGCGGCCGTCTGCCAGCTGCAGCGTGACGCCCTCCGCGGTTTCGGCGAAGGCCTTCGCATGGGCACCGAGGTGGACACACTCCGGCGACGCGGCCTCGACGGCGCTGGCGAGGATCCCGTGCAGGTCGGCGCGATGGACGTGGAAGTAGGGAACCCCGTAGCGCTCCTGATAGACCTTGCCCTGCGGCACTTCGTGGAGGATCTCGCCGCTCTCGAACAGGCGGAAGTGGATCGCCTCGGGGCGGACGCTGACCGCTTCGAGCGCCTCCCGGAGTCCGAGGGAGTCGAGTACGCGCACGGCGTTTCCACCGAGCTGGATCCCCGCCCCGATCTCTCCGAGCTGGGCGCGCTCTCGAAAACCGAGACCTCGTGCCCCGCCTGTTGGAGGCAGAGCGCAGCCGTGAGCCCGCCGAGGCCGGCTCCCGCGATCAGAACCCTCACCTCGCCTCCTGCGTCGATTCCGAGAGGAAAAGATCGATCGATCGAGTCATATTTCTAGCCGCCAAGGCGGGATGCTGCCGGAGGGGAGGGCCCACCCGTTGACCGAGATTCCCGTACTCATCGCCGGCGGCGGCCCGGTGGGGCTGATCCTGGCCCTCGAGCTGGAGCATCGAGGGGTGCGGGCGCTGCTCGTGGAGCGGAACCCGTCGACGACGCGCCACCCCAAGATGGACGTCACCAACGGGCGAAGCATGGAGCACTTCCGGCGGCTCGGGATCGCGGACGAGATCCGTGCTCACGGCGTCCCCACCGATCATCCCATGACGGTGGTGTGGGCCACGCGCGCTGCAGAGTGGGAGCTGGCGCGCTTCGACTACCCGAGCGTGGACTGGGGTCGCGACATCATCCACTACGTGAACGACGGGTCGCTCCCGCTCGAGCCCGACATGCGGATATCGCAGGTGATCCTCGAGCCCGTCCTCAAGGGCATCCTCGAGAAGCGCGCCGAGCACGTGACCGTGCGATTCGGCTGGGGCCTCGAGAGCTTCGAGCAAGACGCGGAGGGCGTCACCGCCGTGATCCGGTCCAGCGAGACCGGGGAGACCGAGACGGTCCGCTGCGCGTACCTCGCCGGATGCGATGGCGCCGGGAGCGTGACGCGGGCTGGGCTGGGAATTCCACTCCACGACCTGTCGGTTCGCGACCTGATGCGCGAATCGGGCGGCGCGTGGAGTGCGCTCACCGGCATGCTGAAGGGGCTGCTCCGCGGACAGCGCCCGCCGGACGGCCGGATGTACATGATCCACTTCACGTCGACCGACCGCGCGTTCTTCGAGCGCTTCGGGACCAGCTGGCACATCCAGTCGCCCATCGCGGGCACGATCATCTCGCAGAACGATGTCGACACCTGGACGATCCACGTCCCGCTGACATCGGGGGTCGATGCCGACGCGATCGATCCACGCGCCTTCCTCTTCGAGATGCTCGGCGAGGAGATCGATTGCGAGATCGTCGTCGCGAACCCGTGGCGACCTCGCCTCTCCCTCGCGGATCGATACGGAGAGGGCCGCGTGTGGCTTGCGGGCGACTCCGCCCACCAGGTGATTCCCAGCGGCGGTTACGGCATGAACACGGGCGTCGGCGATGCGGTCGATCTCGGCTGGAAGCTCGCCGCGCTCCTCGAGGGATGGGGCGGGCCGGAGTTGCTTCCCGCGTACGAGTCCGAACGCCGCCACGTCGGTGAGCGCAACCGGCGGGCCTCGGCGCGGCACACGAGCGTTCGCATGCGGATCGCCCAGGCCCATCGTCCGGTGGTGCACGAGGACTCGCCGCGGGGCGAAGTCGCGCGAGGCGAGTTGGGCGCTCGGATCCAGGAGTTGGGCAACCTCGAGAACGAGGCCCTCGGCATCGAGATCGGCTACCGCTACGATGATTCGCCGATCGTCTGCACGGAGCCGGGGCAGAGGCCTTCGTATGCGATGGAGCGCTACCTCCCGACGACCTGGCCGGGTGCGCGGCTGCCGAGCCTGATCCTCTCGGACGGCCGCGCCGTATTGGACCTCCTGGGAAAGGGTTTCACGCTGCTTCGCATGGCGGATGTCGACACCGCCCCGCTCGAGCGCGCCGCAGGGGAGCGGGGCGTTCCCCTGAGCATCGTGGACCTCCGCGACGAGAAGGCACGCACGCTCTACGAACGCGCGCTGATCCTCGTTCGCCCGGACGGACACGTGGCCTGGCGCGGGGACGCGGCGCCGAACGACGCCCTGGCGATGATCGACCGGGTGCGTGGCGCCCACGCCTCTCCGGGGTAGGCGGAACCGGATCGCCCTCGCTACGCGTCCACCGGGTAGCGCCGAATGAACGAGATCATCTCCTCGGCGACCTCGGGCGACTGCAGGAAGTGCCCTCCGCCCTCGAGGGTCACGTGGTCGACGTGCTTCGCGCCGGGAATGCGCTCCTGGAAACTCGACTCGTCACCGGGTCTCGCGACGTAGTCGTTGTCGCTGAACGACGTCCGGAACGGGCGCTCGAATGTGGCGAGCCGAGCCCAGGCCGCTCGGTTGGCCTCGAGCTCCGGATCGTCCGGGAAGATCGGTGCCATCGTCGGGAATCCACGAAGCGCTGCCATGTAGCGGTCATCGGGGTAGGGCGCCTCCTGGGCGGCGAGAATCTCCGGGGTCGATCCTCCCGGGTCTCCCGCGAGCGCGGCGGCGACGGTGAACTCGGGCGATTCGGCCGCGTACTTGCGCCAGTACCAGTAGCCGGGCGCCTCGCCTTTGGTCAGGAAGCGCTTGACCAGCTCATCGGTCGGGACGACCGGTAGCGCGTCGTAGGTCGCTCTCATTTCATCGGCCTTGCCGATCTGCATGCGCCCGCCGTCGGGGAGCGACGTGTTCCCGACGACCACGCGCCGGAACCTCTCGGGAGATTCGGAGACGATCCGCAACCCGATGAGTCCGCCCCAGTCCTGGCAGAAGAGGTTGCACGTGAGATCGAGCTCTTCGATCCACGCGCTCATCCAGCGGACGTGTCTGCTGTAGGTGTGGTCGCTCATCCGGGTCGGCTTGTCGGAACGGCCGAAGCCCACGAGGTCGGGCGCGATCACCCGAAACCCGGCATCGACGAAGACAGGAATCATGTTTCGATAGAGATACGACCAGCTGGGGTTGCCGTGCAGGCAAAGGATGACCTCGCCATCGGCGGGCCCTTCGTCGACATGATGAACGCGCAGCTTGCCGCCTTCCCCATCTTCGATCTCCGTATAGTGCGGTGCGAACGGGTAGTCGGACAGGTTCTCGAAGCGATCGTCGGGGGTGCGGATCGTTTCCATTCGCGGGACCTTTCTCGGCGTCGATCTGAATGGGGGCGGACGAAGCGCGACGCGTTACCGCGCTCTACTTGCTCGCGATGACTTCGTACTCGATGACGTTGGCGAGCACGCCTTGCTCCCAGCCCCCTCTCACGAGGGCGGGGGCGTTCCGCTTGAGCGTTGCCGCGACGTCGCCCGCCCGGTGCTTCGCGCGTCCGTGCGCGTCGGCGTACAGGTCGACGATCGCGTAGTGGCCGGGGCGGTTCTCGTCGCGGAGGGCATACCAGTAGAACGTCTCTGGCTCCGAGTTGGCGACTTCGCTCGGGCCGATGGCGAGTAGCTCCTCGAAGGCCTCGCTCTGGCCGTCGGCGACCTGGATCGGGATATAGGTGATCAGGCGAATGTCCACGGGATCGTCGGCCACCACGGATCCCAGTACGGAGAACAGCGACGCGTGGTCCCGCATCCTCCAGCCTTCTTCGAGGAGGTTGCTTGCGTTCTTGCGCACCGCACCCGGACCCCCTGCCGCAACGTACCCCTCGCGTGCCGTCTCGTCGGCGAAGAGGTCGAAGACGGCGAACCGGTCCGGATGCTTCTCTTCTCGCAGTGCATACCAGTACGTGGCTGCGGAGACCGACTTCGATGTCGTGCCCTCGCGCGGGGTGATGAAGTCGGCCAGGGCGTCGGCCTGGCCGCTTCGCGCGGGGAGCCGGAGGTAGTTCGACTTGGTGAGGTTCGGGGGGTTGATCATGTTCGCTCCCTTGCGGTCGAGCACCTTCGGCGAGGGCTAGTCGAGTCCTGCGACTACATCGTTCAGCGAACGCTCGACGCTGCCGCGCAGGACGGGAACGCAGTCGGGCGGGAACTCCTGGACGATCTCGACGCCCGCCTCGAGGGCGGTGTCGAGGAAACGGGGAAGCGCCTTCATGGCCCCGGTCGGGATGTCGTGGACGACCATCAGCGTCCAATCCTGGCCGGCGGTCTGCTCGAGCGCGACCTCGGGCCAGCGGTCGGGTGCCTCCCAGTCTCGGGGAACGCTGTTCCAGAGCACCACCGAGAACGCGCCGGCGCACAGGTAGTCCAGAGCCGGTCGGCTGAGCAGGTTGGTTCCGAGGATGCCTCCACCGCCGTACGGACGGAACCAGCGCTCGGGCTCGCTCAAGTCTCCGAGTGCGTCCTGCGCCTTGCCGATCTCGTCGCGCGCGACGTTCGCGTCGTCCGTCGTGCCCAGCTCGATGGTGTGGGTCTGCGTATGGTTTCCGAGCCAATGGCCCTCGGAGCGCGCGCGTTCCATCATGTCGCGTCGTTCGGGGACCGTTGCGTCCTTTCCGCAGACGAAGAAGCTCGCGCGGAGATCACGGTCGCGAAGGGCGTCCAGGACGCCGGGCGTGACATCCGGAAACGGGCCGTTGTCGAAGCTGAGGGTGAGGCGCTTGCCCGACAGATCCATGGATCTACTCCTGTGGAGAGCGGCGGAAGTCGTTGTTGTCCGTCGTGTCGCCCGCGAGCCATCGGTCGAGCGATGCGCGCGCACGACTCCGGATCGAAGCCGCCGCCGAGACGGCATCGGGGTGGTCGACGGTGAGCTCGACGATCAGGCCGTCCGGGTCCCGGAGGTACAGCGACCGGCAATAGCCGTGGTCGACGAGGACGGTTTCCAGACCAGCGAGCCTGGCGCGCTCGGCCACGTCCGCCTGGAGCCCGTCCGTGGCCAGGAGGGCGACGTGGTCGAACGGTGAGGTCGATGCAAGGGACGCGTGCTCTTCGGTGACTTCGGTCTTCTCGAACTGGAAGAAAGCGAGAGAGCTGCCGTCTTCGAGCTCGAAGAAGACGTGGCAGTAGTTGTTTCCGAATTCGGACTCACACCAGGTCGCCGCGAGGGGCAACCCGAGGATCTCCTCGTAGAAGGCACGGGTGGCTTCGAGGTCGCGAGACACGTAGGCGTGGTGGTGCATCCGGCTAGGGCGTTCCATGCGGGTCACCGTGGATTCACTGCGGAGGAGCGCTCCGAAGGCGCCGGGTAGAAGAGCGCGACGATCGCGTCCGCGTGTGCCTCGATGCGTTCCTTCGCGAACGGGTCCTCGCCGGTGACGAGTTCGACCTGCGCAGACGCGGCGAAGACCGTCGCCGCCGCGCCGATCATCGCGTAGAAGCGCTGCTCCGCGTCCATGGGGGCGGGGTATCCGGTGCTGGCAAGCTCGTCGGCGAGTTCCCGTGTGAGCGAGAACATGGGCCGTACGTGTTCGGCCACGAGCCACTCGAGTCGCGCCGTTCTCTCCGATCCGTCCTGCAGGAGGAAGCGATGGAGCTCGGGGTGCGCGGCGGAGAACACGACGAAGTCCCGGAGCAGGAGTCTCGAGCGCGTGAGGGCGTCGACACCGTCGAGTCCCTCGATCCGACGGACGAACTGCTCTCGGAAGATCCCGAAGAGGTGGTCGGCCGCCGCTTTCCACAGCGCTTCCTTCGTCTTGAAGTGATAGGGCAGCGAGGCGAGCGCGACGCCCGCACGCGACGCGATTCCCCGCGTCGAGGCCCCGCCGAAGCCCTTGTCGGCGAACTCGCCGACCGCGGCTTCGACAAGCCGGAGCCGCGTCTCGGCCGCCTTGGCGTTGACGCGTGTCGATCGCGGGTCGGAGGACGGCATGCGCCAAGAATAAACAATCGTACAAAAATAGACAAGAGGTCAGTACGAACGTTCAGTCGCCTCGGCTTCGCGTTCGTTCAAGCAACAAAAACGTTGCATGTTCTGCCCATGGGCCTGGGGGAGCAGGAGACCAGCGGAGTTCTCGGCGCGCTCTCGAACGCGACGCGCAGGTGGGTGGTCGATGAGCTGGACGCACGCGACCGACAGTCTCTCTTCGAGCTGCACACGCGCCTGATCGAGAAGTATGGCCTCGCCCAGTCCCGTCAAGGGTTCTCGCGGCACCTCGCAACGCTGGAGGAGGCCGGAATCATCGAGGTCGAGTGGAGCGGGAGTACGAAGCTGCACTCGCTGAATCGGGCACCGATCCAGGCGCTACTGGTGGGATGGCTACGGAAGTTCGAGGAGTCGAGTGAATGAAGATCTGGGTGATGAGCGTCTTCGTGGACGATCAAGCGAAGGCATTGGACTTCTATACGACGCTGCTGGGGTTCGAGAAGAAGGAGGACATCCCTCTCGGCGCACACCGGTGGCTTTCCGTCGTGTCCCCTGAAAGTCGGGACGGTGTCGAGCTGCTCCTCGAGCCGAGCGAGCATCCGGCCGTGCCCCCCTACAAGGAGGCTCTCGTCGCCGACGGGATCCCCAGCGTGTCCTTTCAGGTGAACGACCTCGCGGCCGACCACGAGCGGCTCGCGGCGGCGGGTGTCGAGTTCGTTCAGGCTCCGATGGATGCCGGGACGACGCGCATCGCAGTCTTCAACGACACCTGCGGGAATCTCGTCCAGCTGGTGGAGAGGCTCGACTAGCGGACCGAGAGGGCGCGAGAACGCGCTGCGCGCCGTTGACCGGTCGGTTCTCGGGGGCATAGGATGGCCGCACAGCCCCAATTGCCCGAGGAGGATTCCGATGCGATCGCTCTCCTTGCCGCGCCCTGCGCTCCGCAATCTGATGGTTTCGCTGTTGCTGTCGACCGTCGCGCTGATGGGTCTTCGCTGCCCCTTCGAGGAGCTGCTCCTCGTGGGCGTCTGCAAGCGGGACATCACCCCCGTCAGTCCGGGTCTCGTCGCCGCGTACGAGGCGAAGTTCGGCGGCACGGCCGTCGTGAACCACACGGACCCGGTCTATCTCGCCGGCTTCGGCAATGACCGTCAGGCGACGGGCTACAACGACCAGCTCTGGGCACGGGGGCTGGTGTTGCAGGGACGGGGCGGGCGCATCGCGATCGTGTCCGTCGACCTGATCGGCTACTTCAACGCCGAGGTCAACACCATCCGGGCGCTGGTCGACCCCGAGTCCGACATCGACTACCTGGCGCTCAGCAGCACGCACCAGCACGAGGGCCCCGACACGCTCGGCATCTGGGGAGCGGACCAGGTCACGAGCGGTCTCGATCCGGGCTACATCGACTTCGTGAACGCCTCGGTCGCAAACTGCGTCGACGAGGCCGCCGACAACCTGAAGCTGGGTCGCATCAAGTTCGCCACGACGGACTCGGTGGGGCTCTCGCTGGGCATCGACGCCGAGGACGACGGCGAGGGCGTGGCAGACAGCCGCGTGCTCGTCGACGACGATCTGATCGCGCCCGCGACCGAGGGCCGCATCACCGATCCGCGTCTCTCGATCCTGCAGGTCACCGAGCGCCGTTGGCCCCGCCGCCCGCTCGCCACGCTCGTCAACTTCGCGAGTCACCCCGAGAGTCTCGGGAGCAACAACACGCTCGTCACCTCCGACTTCCCCCACTACGCGCGCGAAGCCATCGAGGCCTCCGTGGGCGGTACCGCGATCTGGGTGAGTGGTGACCTGGGCGTGCTGCAGGGGCCGCTCGACATCGACGTCGAGGATCCGGACACGGGCCAGCCCGCCGTGCGTCGGACCTTCCGCTGGGCCGAGGTGCACGGGCAGCAGCTCGCCGAGCGCGTCGTCTCCGCGATCCCGCACAAGAAGGGCAAGGCGCGGGTTCACCTCGAATACGCCAGCGATCCCGCCGTGCCGGTGCGACTCGACAACCCCTTCTTCCGCTTCTTCATCGCGACCGGAGTGCTGCCGAGCGACGGCCTCTACACGAACGGCGTCCCCGACGCTTCCGTCGGCTTCCCGTTCCCGCCGCCCTTCGATCCGATCCCGCAGGCGCTGGGCGAGGACATCCAGACCGAGGTCGGGGTCTTCCGGATCAACGAGGCGAGCTTCGCGGTGGTGCCGACGGAGCTCGATCCGCAGATCGGCGAGGTGTATCGCGACGCCATGGTAGGCGCGGAGCACACCTTCATCCTCGGGCTCGGCAACGACGAGATCGGGTACCAGCTGCCGGCGGAGAAGTTCGATCCGTCCTGCGAGACCTGCGCGCCGTTCATTCTCGCCGGCGCAACGGAGCTGTGCCCGCTGTTCCCGAACATCGACTGCAACACCGTCTTCCAGAACAACGTGGGGGTCGAAGTGGATCCCACGATCTCGGGAGCCATCCTGCCGTTGATCGACGATCTCCACGATTGACGTCCCCACACGATCGATGCGACTCGCCTCGAGGCTCGCGGGCCTCGTCGTCTTGCTGTGTGCGTTCAGCGCACACGGCCACATCGTCTACGGCACGAAGACGCTGCGCGGGTTCGTGGTCGAGGCCGAGCTGGTGTTGCGGGCCCGGGTGGTGTCGGCCGGCGAGCGCGTCGGCGCTTCGAGTCCCACCGGGACCGCGAGTCGCCCGACCGTCGTCGCCGAGGTGCTCGAGGTCCTGAAGGGCGCCTACGAGGGCGAGCGTGTGCGCTTCGCCCAGCACGGTCACGGGGTCGCCACCTTCTCGCCGGGCGAGGAGGTGCTGCTGTTCCTGCTCCCGATCGCCAAGAGCCGGGAACTCGAGGCTCTCGCCCGCTCGGGTGTCGTCGACTGGGTATCGCTCCAGGAGCACGATGACGCCTACCGGCTGCATGAGGAGACGCGCGGCGTCCTCCTCGGCGCGGTGCGGGACTACGTGTCTGCCCGGGACGCG
This sequence comes from Myxococcota bacterium, assembly GCA_039030075.1. Taxonomy (NCBI): domain Bacteria; kingdom Pseudomonadati; phylum Myxococcota; species Myxococcota bacterium. The sequence goes on from JBCCEW010000036.1 coordinate 20,007, forward strand.
TCCGATCCCGCGCTGCGCCGCGCCACCGTGGCGTTGCTGACCTCCGGCGACGCCACATGGGCTGCGTCGGCCCTGCGAGACCTGGCGATCGCTCCGGAGCGTTCGTGGATCGTGGAAGACGATCTGTCCGTGCTGCGCGGTGTGCTGGAGGACCCCAACGCCTCCATGGGCGTGCGCGCGGCCCTGCTCGTCGAGCTCGACCGACGGGGCCTGGTCGACGCGGCACCCGTTTGGGCTGGACTGCTCGCAGACGACGTGCCCGCGACGGATCGCATCACCGCGATCCGGGCGGCGGCCGCCAGCGCCGGGGCATCCGCGCGTCCGCGACTGATCGCACTCGTCGGGGATCCGGATCCGGACGTGGCGGCGGCCGCAGCAGCGGCGCTCGGTCGGCCCCGCGATGCAGCCGCCGTCGAACCCCTCGAGGCAGCGCTCGAGCACCAGGCGACAAAGGTCCGGATGGCGGCGATTCGCGCGCTCGGTCGGATCGCGACGCCGGACGCGGAGCGCGTGTTGGCCGCCACCGCCGCCTCCCACGCCGATCCGGAGACCCGGCGGCGCGCCCGCGCCGAACTCGCGAAGGGCGCACGCGCGACCGAGTGAGGGGCGACGGGGATCTGAGGGCCGAATTCTGCAAGACTGAGGCGCGCCCGGGTCCCCGAACGCGCGGCCCCGCCGCTCGCGCCGGACTCGGCGCTCCAAGGAAGGAAACGATGAGCCGACTCCGATTCGAACAAGGCCCCGTGCAAGGCGATGTGGCACCGGGGTTCGAGTCCGTCAAGCGCCTCTACGCGCGAGAGACCGAGACGATGGCCGAACGAAATACGCAGCTCTGCGTGTACCACCGTGGCCGCAAGGTCGTCGATCTGTGGCGTGCCGCAGCCGACGATTCGGGGTTTTCCCCGGACTCTCTCGTGAACGTCTTCAGTAGCGGCAAGAGCCTGGAAACGATCGCGATGGCGCATCTCGTCGACCGCGGCCTGCTCCGTTTCGACGATCGCGTCGAGTCGCACTGGCCGGAGTTTGCCTCCCATGGCAAAGAGAGTCTCCGGGTCGCGGACGTGATGCGTCACGAAGGGGGCATGGCTGCGTTCGATGCGTCTCTCGCCCCCGACGACACACTACGCGAGCGTATCAAGGACAACGCGATCGGCCGCATCGTCGAAGGCCAGAAGCTCCGCTTCCGATCCGAGAGCGAACCCCGCGAGTATCACGCGATCACCCGGGGCTGGATCGCCAACGAGATCTTCCGCCGCGTCGATCCGGCCGGCAGGACCATGGGGGAGTACTTTCGCGACGAGATCAGCGGCCCGCTCGGGGCCGACGTGCGGATCGGCGTGGAAGACCGAGACGTCGATCGGGTCTCGCCCGTCGAGATGCCTTCGCTGCGGTGGCAGTTCCTCGAGACGCTGCGGCCGCGCGCCCTCGGGCGTCGCATCAAGCTCGGTTTCCTGCAGCTGATCGGGCGACTCCTTCGCTTGCTCTGGACCGGCCGGAACGCGACGAGCCGAAGCGCCCCACAGCCCTTCACGGAGATGCGCTCGGTTCTCGTCTTCAACGACCCCATCATCACGGCCGGCGAAACTCCGTCGGCGGGCACCAAGGCATCGGCGCGGGGCCTGGCGCGGGTTGCCGCCTTGATGGCGGCGCGAGGGCGTTGGGACGGGAAGGACTACCTCGGCAGTGCGGCCTGGGAAGCCGCGCATGCGGAGCCCACCGAAGCCCACATGATCCTCGCCCCGACCGACTTCACCCAAGGCGGTGTGAATCGCTTCAGCGCGGCCCAAGCTGCGAAAGGCGACCTGGGCCGAGCGCTCAACGCCGGCCGTGAAGGGTTCTACGGCTGGATGGGGCTCGGCGGCTCCATCTTCCAATGGCATCCGGAGGCCGAGATCGGCTTCGCGTTCGTCCCCACGTCGCTCCATGCCATCGATCTCTGCAACGAGCGCGGCAAGGTGTACCAAGCCGAGGTCGTGCGCTGCGTCGGGTCGATCGCGGGCTAGCGGAGGCGTGCGGCAGGGCTTGCGGCCTTGGCGAGCCGGGCGCTGCGAAACCTCAGGTGCCGCAGAACGTCGCGTGGACGCGTTCGTGGGGCTCGGGCGGGTCGGCGTACTGCGACAGACCCGGGTGGTCCTCGAACGGTTTCGTCGTCACCGTCCACAGGTCATCCAGCGGCCCGAGGTTGCCTTCGGTCGCCGCGTCGATCGCCTGCTGCACGCGGTGGTTGCGCGGGATCATCGCGGGGTTCGTGGCACGCATCTCGGCCCGCGTCTGGTCGGCGTCGCGTCCTTCCGTGCGCAGCCGCTGTCTCCAGTCCGCGGCCCAGGCGTCGAAGCCGCTGGGATCGGCGAAGAGCGAGCGAGGCCCCGCATCGACATCCTTCGGAGGAGTGTCGACGACCCCGTCGCAGAGCCGGCGGAAGGTGAGGGTGAAGTTCGCCTGCTGCTCGGCCATGCGCTCGAGAAGCCGTGAGGCGACGTCCAGGTTCTCTTCGTTCGGCATCTCCAGGCCGATCTTCCGGAGCAGTCGCGTGCGGTAGGTCTGCTCGAAGCGCGGTGCGTAGGCCTCGAGCGCGTCCTTCGCCGCTTCGACCGCGGCTTCTTCGGATTCGTCGAGCAGCGGCAGCAGGGTCTCGGCGAACCGCGTCAGGTTCCAGAGTCCGATGTTCGGCTGCTGGGCGTAGGCGTAGCGACCGCCGTGATCGATCGAGCTGAATACCTTCCCTGGTTCGTACTCGTCGAGGAACGCGCAGGGCCCGTAATCGATCGTCTCCCCCAGGATCGACATGTTGTCTGTGTTCATGACGCCGTGGATGAATCCGACGAGCATCCAACGTGCGATCAGGTCGGCCTGGGCCGCGATCACGCGATCGAGGAGGGCGCGGTAGGGACCGTGGGGGGCTGCGGACTCCGCGGCTTCGGGGTAGCGGCGCTCGATCACGAAGTCGGCGAGCGCCCGGACGTGGTCCGTCATCCCACGGGCATGGAAGTACTGGAAGGTCCCGACCCGCACGTGTCCCGCGGAGACGCGCGCGAGGATCGCACCGGGTTGGACCGTGTCCCGAACGATGGAGTCGCCGGTCGTGAGCATGGCGAGGGCCCGCGTGGTCGGGATCCCGAGCGCCTGCATCGCCTCACTGACCACGTACTCGCGGAGCACGGGGCCCAGCGCGGCCCGGCCATCGCCTGCGCGCGAAAAGGGGGTGCGTCCGGCGCCCTTGAGTTGGATCTCGCGGAGCGCGCCGTCGCGATCACGCGCCTCGCCGATCAAGATGGCGCGACCATCCCCGAGGCTCGGGACCCAGTTGCCGAACTGGTGGCCCGCATAGGCCATGGCGAGGGGGGGCACGCCCTCCGCGGGCTGGTTTCCGGCGAGGACTGCGACGCCGTCCGCGCTCGAAAGCCAATCGACCGAGAGCCCGAGGTGGCTCGCGAGCCCTTCGTTCAGTCGGAGGAGCTGCGGCGCCGGCGTGGGCGTCGGGGGGACGCGCGCGAAGGACCCATCGGGAAGGGTTCCGTATCCGGGCTCCGTGAGCCCGCTGAAGCCGCTCGTCGCGGGCCCCGCCATGCCTTCAGACTAGGCGATCTCGCGCAGAACGCGCGGCGTCGGGTCGGGACGCTCACCGAACCCCGCCAGACACGCGGGGCGGGTAGGGTCTCAACCTTTGGAGGCCGCCGCGTTCCAGCCTGCGACGAGTTTCGCCGTCTCGTTCACTGCGCCTTCGCGCACGGCGTCGGCCAGAGGGAACGCTTCGGGGCCCGATGAAGCCACGTCTCGCCAGGTCTTCGTAAGCCGCGTGCCATCCGGGATCGCCTCGAGCGCCCAGTCCTCGATCATCGTGAACCCTGCATTCGCTTCGATGCGTTCCCGCGTGAACGGGGGCGCGAGGCCAAACGCCGTCGTGACCTTCACAACCAAGACCTCGTCGTTCGACTCGGCCTCGACGCGCTCGAGCATCGAGGTGCCCATCTCTCCGCGGCACCAGATGGCGCGGCCGGGCTCGAGCACACCGCCGTCGACCGGCGACGGGTAGTAGTCGAGGATGCGCTCGGGCGTGAGGATGAAGGCGCGCACCTGCGCCGGCGTGGCGCGCAGATCGATCACCTCGCGGTGGACGAAGGTCGTGACGGGGTCGCTCATTCGTATCTCCCCACGAGCGCGACCTGGTCGGGAGGCGCGAGCGGCGGTGCCGCGAATCGTCCCCCTGCCTCGAGTGCCGCCTCGATCTCGCCTCGCTCGAACTTCGACATTCCTGGCTCCCTCCTACTCGGACTGGGGAACCGGACCTGCCGGCACCTTGACCTTGTATGGCAGATCCTTGCGGTAGAGCTCCTGATTCAGGACGCGTTTGTAGCCCGTCTTCGCGATTCGCCACGCACCGTCCTCGTAGCGGTAGACGTCGTCGTAGTAGGCGAACATCTCGTCGACGAACTCGTGACCACGGTGATAGAAGTAGTGGTAGAAGGCCCAGATTCCGGTCGCGTCGGTCTGGCTGGTCACCTCGATCTCCGGCATCCCGCACATCCAGTACGCGACCTGCTGGCCGGCGTGATGGGAATCGATGAGAAAGCGCAGCAGCTTCTCGCGGTCATCGAAGACGTACTCGCCGTCCGAATAGGAGGTGGACACGTCTTCCGTCAGCGTCTCCTCGAGCAGGTCGTAGTCGCCCAGCGTCATGGCCCGGAAGTAGCGGTGCTTCAGCGCCTTGATCTCTTCGAGGGCTTCGAGCCGAGCCAGCCGATCGGTGAGGTTCGCATCGGTCATCGCGGTTGCTCCTGGTGGTTCGTGTGCGATCGAGAACGGCGGCCTCGATGTTCGAGCGCGAAGGGTCGGCGGCCCAGGCCCAGGAGGGCAACCCGGGAACCGATGGTCGTTTGACAAGAGATATACAATGTATATATTTAGATCGCGAAACAGAGGCTATTCGATCTCTGATCCTTATTTAGTCTCGTTTGAGATATACAGCGAATATCTTTGAGAGGGAGGAGCGGTCATGGCAGAGCGCAGCGCAGAGGCACCCGTGACCGGGCGCCGACGGTTGTCCCGCCAGCGGGTGCTCGAGACGGCCCTCGACGTCGTGCGCCAGGAAGGCGCCGACCGCCTTTCCCTTCGCGCGGTCAGCCAACGCCTGGGCGTCACTCCGATGGCGCTCTACAACCACTTCGAGAACAAGAACGACCTCCTTGCCGGCGTCCTCGACCTGCTGGTGCGCGAGGCCGCGGCCTTCGACCACGACGTCCCGCGCGACGACTGGCGTGCCTGGACGAAGGAGTCGTTCCTCGGGATGTACGCCTCCCTGCGCGACCATCCCGGTCTCGTCGCACTCACCGTCGGGCTCGACGAGCTGACGCCGGCAACGCGGGAGGCGAGCGGTCTCGCGCTCACGGTTCTCCGCGACGCCGGGTTCTCGGCGGAGGACGCGGTGCGACTGTTCGCCACGCTGAGCCGATTCGTTCTGGGGTCCGTGATGCTGCCGATGCTCCGGGTATCGCCTCCCGAAGTCGTTCCGCAATCCCCTGATGACAGCGTTCGCGCAGGAATCGAAACCATCATCGATGGATTCGCGTTCTCGTCGCTCGTCGAAGCCAGGCTGGGTCGTTCGACGCAGCCTTCCCTCGACTCACCTCGCGTGTAGGAGAAGTCCCAACATGGTCCGATTCAATCGATGGCAACTCGTGCAGGCAGCGACCCTCGTCGCGCTGGCGACCGCCTTTGCGGGTAGCGGGTCAGCCCAGTCGCCGTCCGCCTCGGTCGACGGCGGAGCGGGCACCCCTTCGTCCTTCTACCAGTGGAGCGATTCGGTCCCGACGACAGCCGGCAAGCTGCTTCGTTCCGAGCCGCTGGAAGACCGACTGCAGCTCGAGCAGAGCGCCCGCTCGGTTCGCTTCCTCTATTCGTCCGAGAGCTTCAGCGGAAAGCCGGTCGCGGTTTCGGCGGCTGCGTTCCTGCCGGAAGGAGAGGCGCCGAAGGGAGGGTGGCCCGTCATCGCCTGGTCCCACGGAACCGTCGGCATCGCCGATCAGTGCGCGCCTTCGTGGAGCGGGCGATCAGAGCGAGACGTCAGCTACCTGAACTACTGGCTCGCGAAGGGCTACGCGATCGTCGCGACCGACTACGAAGGCCTCGGCACGCCTGGGCCGCACCCGTACCTCCACTGCGAGGCCGCGGCGAGGGGAAACATCGACGCCGTCGTCGCTGCCCAGGGTCTCGGGTGGGGCCTCTCGAAGAAGTGGCTCGTCACCGGCCAGTCACAGGGTGGGCATGGTGCACTGTGCACCGCGGTCCAAGCGAGCAGCCGGGCTCCGGACCTGGAGTTCGTCGGCACGCTCGCGACCGCGCCCGGAATCGGATTCTTGAAAGCCTATTCCGGCCAGCACACCGAGCGAGACGGGCCGATGCGGTATCTCGGGGTCGTGTTGCTGAACGTGACCGCGATGGAGACCTTCACCCCCACGTTCAGCGCCGAGACGTCGCTCACCGAGCCGGCCCGTGCGCTGCTGCCGCGTGTGCATGAGGCCTGCGTGTTCGAGTTGCTCCGCGAGGGGGCAGCACTCGGGCTGACGACATCGACCACGTTCACCCACGTGCCGTTCTCCGAGACCCCCGGCATCAAGGATGCGGTGCAGCACATGGAGATCCCCGCGGTCCGTCTTCCCCAGCCGATCCTGATCGGCCAGGGCACGGCGGACACGATGACTCCGGTTGCGCTGGCCAACGCCTATGCGCGGGAGCATTGCGAGGCCGGGAGCCAGCTCACCTATCTGGTGTACGAAGGCGAGGAGCACAGTGGCCCGATGAGCGTGGGGCGCGAGGACTTCTCGAAGTGGGTGGAGGGGCGGTTTCGCGGTGAAGTCTCGCCAGGCAACTGTGCGTCGCTCGAGCGTTAGGCGGCGATTGCCAGCCGTGCGCGATGCGGGCTCCGTTCGTAGTCGCAGCCACGATCGAATTCCGCCTCGCTCTTCGAGCCTCGATCTCGCTACGCTTCGCACGTGGAAGCGAATCCGCGCCAGAGTGGCCTCCCAACGCAGGTGAGCGAACTCCCGGTCCTCGCGGAGAACCCCGGCGAGCTACCGGAGAACGAACGCCCCTGGGACCGCTACGCACGGGCAAAGCACGATGCACCGGTGTTTCGCTTCGGAGGGGCGGTCGTCGTCCGGAACCTCGAGGCGATCAAGGCGGTTCTGGCCGACCGTTCGTTTCAGCAGGGCGCCCGGAAGGCGATGGAGCTCATGCCCGGCCTCGACCCCCGGTTCGTCGCTCGCCGCAAGAAGAGCCTGCTCCTTCGAGATGGACCCGATCATCTGCGGATGCGACGGATCGCCTCGAAGTCGAGCTTCAGTCCGAAGAAGAGCGATCGCTACCGGCCGATGATGCAGTCGATCATGGAGCGGTTGACGGACGGCGTCCCGGCGGACGGGGCGTGCGATGCCGTGTCGGTGCTGACCCATGACTACCCGACGCGCGTCATCATCCACGTGCTCGGCGGGGCCGAGAGCGATACAGAGATGTTCAGCGCGCTCGTCGAGACCGTTCTGGATGCCATGACCGGCGTCCCGGCGGCGGTCGAGGAAGCCCTGGTGGCCCACGAACAGCTCGACGCCTTCATTCTGGATCTAATCGAGGAGAAACGCACGTCTCCTGGGGCGGATCTCATCACTGATCTGGTTCAAGCCGAGACGGAAGAGGGGACGCTCAGTGCGGAGGAGGTGCTGAACACCGCGGTTTCCGTCATCACGGCGGGAACGGACACGACGCGGAACCAGCTTGCGATCGGGTTGCATCTCTTTGCCGATCATCCTGCGCAATGGGAAGCGCTGGCGGACGAGTCGAGCCTCGAGGCGGCCGCCCATGAGATCCTGCGGTACTCCCCGCTCGCCCATGTCCTGTTGCGGACGTCCGATGAGAATGCCCGAGTCGCCGGGGTCGACGTGCCGGCCGGTACGATGCTGGTCCTCGACATCGGCGGAGCGCAGCGCGACCCGGCGGTCTACGACGACCCGAACACGTTCGATCTCGGACGGCCCGAGCCGGTCGACCATCTCGGGCTCGGCTTCGGTCACAAGTACTGTTTGGGGGCGAGTCTGGCGACGGCGGAGATCGTGGAGGCGTTGCGGGTCCTACGCCGACGGTTCGCCTCGATCGAACACGCGGGCGTGACCCGATGGAAGAGGGCGGGGTTCGTGAACGGGCCGCTCGAGCTGCCGCTGCGCCTGACGTCCCCCGAGCGGTAGGTTCTCCAAGCGACATGACTAGGGCCTGGGGCGCCGCCTTCTACAACGTCGCGCGAGGACGGCGCTAGAACGACAGCAGCGGTCGGACTTCCCGGCCGAAGCGCTCGATCTGCGCCTTCAGCGTCTTCCCGGTGGAGGTCAAGTCGAGCACGAAGTGCCGGCACCCCGCTTCGTAGAACTCGTTGTACCGCGCGGCGACGTCCTCGGGGCGGCCCAGGGCGCAGTACTTCTTCGTCGCGCGCGAGAAGTCCATCGCGTAGCGCATGCTCAGGTGGGCGTTCGCGCTCTCGAAGGCTTCTTCGTAGGTGTCGCCGATCTGGGTGAAGAGCAGGTCTCCGGTGCCGAACACGTCGATCTCCCGCCCGGCGCCCGCGGCGGCCGCCTCGATCGTCGTGAGTGCATCGCGATACATCTCGGGGGTGACGGAGTAGCCGATCCATCCGTCGGCCATGGCGCCGGAGCGCGTCAGCGCCGCCTTGGACCGTCCGCCGGTCCACACCGGCGGGCCAGGTGCGGAGGTGGCGGCGGGCTTCAACGTCAATTGGTCGAAGGGGTAGAAGCGTCCTTCCGGGTTCTCCACCGTCTCGCCCGTCAGGAGCTGCTTGAGCAGCGGGATGCCCTCGGACATCCGCGCGCCGCGTTCGGAGTGCGGGACTCCGCAGGCCGCCCACTCGTTCGGGAACTCGCCCCCGACGCCGGCGCCGAAGATGAAACGGCCGTCGCTCATGATGTCGAGGCTGGCGACCTGTTTCGCCAGGGGGACGAGGTGCCGGAGCGGCATCAGGTACACCGCGGTGCCGAAGGTGAGCTTCGTGCTGAAGGCCGCGGCATGCGACAACTGCACGAACGGGTCGAGCAGGGGTAGGGGGAACTCGATGTGATCGCCGACCCAGATCGAGTCGTATCCCCAGCGCTCCGCGAGCTCGACGGTGTCGCGCGCATCGCGTGAGTCGCGCATGCCGCAGATGAATCCGAACTTCGCTCCCGACTCGACGCTCAGGGCCATCTTCACGGTCCTTTCCTGAACGGGATGCGCTCTCAGCGCTTGCGGACGTGCATGCGCAAGGGGAGGTGTTTCACCCCACTGACGAAGCTCGACATCATACGCTCGACGGGGCAGACGGGGTGACGCGGCAGCGCCCTCCGATCCTCGAAACCGACGCATGTGTGCCGACTCGAGCCGATCCTGCTCGAGCCGCTAGACGGACTTCCAGGTCGTCTGTAGGTTGGGGAACCCCCGAGGCTTCTTCGATGCGCCGTACGCTCCTGCTGGTCCTGTTCCTGCTCGCGCTGACCTCCCACTCCGCCCATGCCGCTTGCGGTGATGGCGGGCTGATCGGGTACTGGCCGCTCGACGGCGACGCCGCGGACGCCAGTGGCTGCGGAAACGACGGCACGGTGACCGGCGCCGTGCCCGCCGCCGACGCGCTGGGCAACCCGGCTGGCGCGCTGTCCTTCGATGGCATCGACGACATCGTGGGCCTGGGCACGTCGGCCACCCTCAAGCCGAGCCTTCCGGTGACGGTGTCGGTGCTCGTGAATCACAGCTGCCCCAATGGGGTGAACTGCTGGATCTTCGAGAACGACGCGAACCTCACGCAGTACTCGGGCTTCTCCTTCCTGATCTCGACGACCAACGTGCTCTACGCGCAGGTGGGGGACGGCGGCTCGCCCTCGTCGTTCAGCCGGCGATCGGCCGTCGCGCCGGTGACGATTCCCTCGAGTGCCTGGGTCCATCTGGCCCTCGTCGTGCGCTCACCCACCGACTTCGAGTACTTCATCGACGGCGTCCGCGTCGACCCGGACACCATCGTCTACGATGGCACGGGATCCGGCCTGGTCTACCTGGGCCAGCAGGCGCAGATCGGGTTCGGCGCGGGCTCCTTCACCGACCCCTTCGTCGGGGAGATGGACGAGGTGCGCTTCTACGACCGCGCCCTGTCCCAGAGCGAGATCGTCGCCCTCGATCCGCGCGTGGCGGCCGCCAACACGTCGCCGCTGGTGGCGAGCGGCACCCAGAAGATCAGCGACACGGACGGCTTCCTGAGCAGTCCGGGCACGCCGGGCGCGAACCCGGGCGGCCTGCTCGCCGACGGTGACCGTTTCGGCAGCGCGACCGCGCCGCTCGGCGACGTCGATGGCGACGGCGTCGAGGATCTCGCCGTGGGGGCCTTGTTCGACGCCGACGGCGGGGCGCTGAGTGGATCCGTGTACTTGCTCCTGCTGAACGCCGACGGGACGGTCAAAGCCCGTACGAAACTGTCTGCGACCAGCGGCGGCCTCGATACGGCGCTCGCCACCGCGGGCCTGAGCCTCACCGGGAGCCAGTTCGGCGCGGCGGTCACCTCCTTGGGCGATCTCGATGGGCCCGGCGGCAGCGACTTCGCGCTCGCCGTGGGCGCCTTCGAGGACGACGGCGGCGGGAGCGCCCGCGGCGCGGTCTACGTCCTGTTCATGGACGCGAGTCCGCTGCAGGTGGCGTCGCTCGTGAAGATCGGCGACGCGAGCGGTGGCTTCCCTTCGGCGGTGCTCGACGACGACGATTTCTTCGGAAGCGGGCTCGCCGCGGTGGGCGACCTCGACGGCGATGGCCGCACCGAGCTGGCCGTGGGCGCTGCGGGGGACGACGACGGCGGGAGCCTGGCCGGCGCCGTCTACGTGCTCTTCCTGGGAGCGAACGGCGAGCTGGCATCGCCCCCGGTGAAGCTGGCCACGCCGGCCGCGGTTGGCGCGCAATGGGGCTCGGGCATCGCCGCGCTGGGTCCCTTCGATGGCGACGCACTGCCCGACCTCGCCGTCTCGGCGCCCCTCGATCGCGGGAGCACGGGCTCGATCTGGCTGGTCCCCCTGAACGCCGATGGAACCGCGAAGGGGTCGGCTGTGGAACTCAGCGTCGCGACCAGCGCGGTCCTCGATCGACACCTCGAGTCGGGAGATCGGCTGGGCCTGGGGCTCGCCACGCTTCCCGACCTGGACGGAGACGGTCGGGTCGAGCTGCTGGCGGGAGCCAGCCGCGACGACGACGGGCACCCCGACGCGGGCGCTGCCTACGTCCTCCACCCGACGCCAGCCGGCACGCTGACGGTCGTCGACAAGCTCTCGGAGCGTTGGAACTGTCTGGGCGACGTGCTCGCGCCGAGCGACCTGGCCGGCATCGGCGTCGCGCCCATCGGAGACCTCGATGGCGACGGCACCCACGAGGTGGCGCTCGGCGTGCTCCTGGACGACGACGGCGGCTCGAACCGGGGCGCCGTTCAGGTCGTGAGTTTGGAGCGGCCGATGGTCACGAGCCTCTCCGCGCTCTGCGTCACCCTCGACTACGAACTCGGCGTGAATCGCGCTCCGAGCGAGTCGATCGCGCTGCGTCAGGGGGTGAGTCCGATCACCGGTCTGGTGGCTTCCCCGGACGTGTTGACCCTGCCCGCCTCCGTTCTCGGCACCACGATGGGCACGATCCAGAGCCCCTTCCTGAGCCTGCCGAGTACGGGCGCTGGCGATGTCGCCTACACCCTCGCGCTGGGGAACCTCACGATTGGCCCCACCGGGCCCTCCAGCGCGGTCGCGGTCCCCACCGGCGTTCCCGCCTCGCCGTGCACGGTGGCGTGGCCCGGAGACACCTTCGGGCGGATCGATGGAGGCGGCCACCGGGGCCTGGGCGCAGTCCTGGGAAACGTGCAGATCGAGGTGCTCGGGATCTTCGACCTCTCGTTCGCACAGTCGGTCCCCGGAGTCAGCACGGCGACCAACTGTGGCCGACTGGGAGGGGTCGAGAACCGCATCGCGGGGCTGCCCTGGACCGATCGCACCGCGACGGTTTTCTACCGCACGGGCACGGCGGGCTTCGGCGATGCGCCGAATGCGTCGGCCACCCGACGCGGTCTTCACGCGCGGGCGCCTGGAGGCGCAGGCCACCTGAGCGTCGTCACGCCGATCGTTCTCCAGTCGAACGTCAACGAGGACTTTCCGAGCTTCGCGCGCGTCAACGTGACGCTCGTGCCCGAGCCGGTCACGGCCGTGACGTTGGTGGCCGGGGCGCTCGTTCTCCTCGTCCTGGCCGCACGCCGGCGCTGACAGACTCCAGTGTCGGGGTCACGAGCCGTTTCGGTTGGCACCCGAACGACCGCGACACCCCAGGGGCCCGTCTCTAGTCTTCGATCCACGGACTCTGTCGTAGCCGATCGATCACGAAGTCGACGAACCTCGAGACTCGAGTCGGAACGAAGTTCCGTGACGGGTAGACCATGTTGATCTCGATGGGGTCGCCTTCGAACCTCTCCAGGACGACCTCGACGTCTCCGTTCTCGATGTCCCCGGCATAGAGCCAGACCGGTGCCAGGGAGACCCCTTGTCCCGCGAGTACCGCCTCCCGGGCCGCGGAGGGGCTGTCTACGAGGAGTCGGCCATCCACTGGAATCGAGATCTCGCCGGTACGGGCGCGGAAGGACCAGAGTCGAAACGGAGAGATACAGCGGTGAACCGCCAGGTCTTTCGGATGTGACAACTTCGGGGTTCGCGCGAGGTAGTCGGGAGACGCGACAGCGACGCGCCGCGCGTTTCCGACACGACGAGTGACCAGCGAGTTGTCCGGCGGTGCACCGACTCGCAAGCCCACGTCGATTCCCTCGCCGACCAGATCCACCCACCGATCGGTCATCGTGAGATTCAGGGTGAGTCCCGGGTTCTCGTCAAGGAATCGCTCGAGATGCGGAACGACTTCTTGTGATCCGAGCACCGTTGGCAACGTCACGCGAAGCTCCCCGCGCGGCGCCCCAGAGGTTCCGACCGTCGCCTCGGCTGCCTCGAGTTGATCGAGTACCAAGAGGCATGCGCGGTAGTACTCCGAGCCTTCCTCGGTCAGGCTCAGTGTCCGGTTCGATCGCTGGATCAAACGCACACCGAGGTGCTCTTCCAGGGCCGCGATGTGTTTGCTCACCGTGGATTGGTTCATGCCTCGCGCGGTTGCCGCGCCAGAGAAGCTCCTCGTCTCGGCGACGCGCGCGAAGGTGGTCATCCAGCTGAATCGGTCCATATTGCGCGATTCCATTCTCGAATAGGAACCATTCCAAGGTTCCGTCTTTACGTCTCAGCTGGAATTGTTGAAGCTTCGGACGTGCCGACGCAACCAGGCACGCTTTGGAGGGAGATCCGCTCGATGCCCTATCGAGTTCTCAGCGGGGTCGTTGGTGTGCTGCTCGTGCTCGGAGGGGGCGTCTTTCTCATGGGCTTTCTCAGCGCCATGGGACCGGGGGGTACCGTGGACGGGTCACTCTCCCCGCTCGGCCCGAACGGTGTCTACTTCATGGCATTCACGGCGTGCGGATTGATCGGATGGGGTGGCGGCCTGATCGGAGTCGCACGCGAACCCGCGCTCGGACGCACGGTGGGCACCTTCACGATCGTCGCGATGATCCTGATGGCCTTCTACCGGTTCGTGGGCTGGTTCCTCGGTGACTTTGCCCATCTCGGCGTACTGCCTCGCGTCGAGGCATGGATCTTTCTCGCGATCGCGCTCGGCTTCGTGTGGTTGCGACCGCCTGCTCCAGAGAGGAACGCCGCATGACCCGTTGGATCTGGACGTTTGCCATTCTCGTCATCGCAGCGCTGACGATCATCGCGCCGAATACGGAGTTTGGTCGCCGGGGTAGCGACGCAGCAGTCCGCAGCGATGCGCCGTCGGCGTGGAAGGCCGTCGGTCAGTCTCTCCCGGAACTCTCGCTGCAACACCTCGACGGAACACCCTTCGACCTCTCGAGTCTCGCGGGGCATCGGGTGCTCCTCACCTTCGAACGCAGCGTGGATTGGTGACCCTTCACCAAGGCGCGGCTGGTTCAGCTGCGGGATGCATTCGAGAGTCACCCGGATGTCCACATCGTTTGGGTCATGGCGGACAACCAGGTGACACCCAAAGCACTCAGCTACATCGACGGCATGGGGCTACGCCAGCGCGTCCATTTCGCGATGGATCCCGAGAGCCGTGCGATCGATGGGCTCGGGCTGCGAAGGCCGAACCCCGAGCCCATCGAGGAAGGGGTTCCCCACCCTACGACATACCTCATCGATCGAGAAGGCACCGTGCGATTCGTCGACGTGCGCGAGGACTTCCGACTCTGGCTCGATCCGAGCGCGATCCTCAGCGCGCTGGCTCGACTGCCCACCCGTTAGCGATCGCTTGCTCATCGTCGGCCAAGTCCTGCGGTAGAACCGACACGAACGTGTCGCCTCGCCGGGCGAGTGACTGCCGCGTCGAGGGCAGCTTGTGCTAGGCGCGGCGGCGGCTGCGCATGGCAAGCGCGAAGACGCCCGCGAGAAGCTGGAGGGATGTCGCGGGCTCGGGAACGGGGACGAGTTCCTGCCAGAGCGCGATGTCGTTGCCCTGGCTGAAGAGGTTCGCGACCCCGCCCGGTGTGACAACGACGAGTTCGCTCGCGAGCACCTCGCTTTCGTAGCTCCAGCCTGCGGGCAGATCGAGCCCGCCAAGGCCGCCCACGACGGTCGGGTCGTAGGTGGCCGTCGACGCTCCGTCCATCGAGAAGAGCACGAACTCGGTGCCGCTCGTGTCCGTGACCGTGTGCAGGACGCTCCCGGCGTCGTAGGTGAGGGTGGTGTTTCGGGCGACCTGGGGGCGAGCGAACGCGCCCTGGGCGCCGAATCCGATGACCGTCCCGCTGAGCACCCGAGCGATGAACTCGTGGTCGTCGCCAGCGATCTCGGGGACCAAATCCAGCGAGGCGGGGGTTCCCAGCGGCGGCGCCGGCGCGATACTGACCGTCTCGTCCGCGATGAGGTATCGCGGGTTGATCGCCGTCGAGTTCTTCTCCCAGCTCGGCCCGGGCAGGGGCGCCGCGAGGTACTGCTCGAACGTGCAGTTGCAGAGGTAGACGTTCCGGGCGAACGGGTTCTCGCCCGTCAGCTCGCGGAGTTCGGGGTTGAGCGTCAGCGCCGAGGCGGAGCCGGGGAGCCCCCCCACCAGGAGGGCCGGTGCGAGGAGGAAGGCGGCGACGATGGAAACGAGTCGAAGCGGGAGCTTCATCGAGGGATCTCCAATCTCGTGAGTTCGTAAACAATTGAAAATCTGATTCTCAATAGTTTAGAATCAGAACACAAGCGATTTTCCAGGGGATCCATGTCAGATCCGACCCACGAGCTGGGCGAGTCGCCCGAACCGGAGCGGGACGGGCGGAAGCGGCGCCGGCAGCAGAGCCGCGAGGCCATTCTCCGCGCGCTGGCCGAGGCGATCGTCGAGCCCGACTTCCAACCCAGCCCGGAGTGGCTCGCGGCGCGCTCCGGCTACAGCATCAGCACGATCTTCCGGCACTTCGGCGGGCGGGACGGTCTGGCCGCTGCGGTTCAGGACCTCGTGCGGCAGCGCGTGGACGAGCACTTGTCGGGAGGCCCCCCTGAAGGGGACGTCCGCACCCGCGTCGCCGAACTCGTGCGCCGCGTCAGCGCAGTGTTCGAAACCGCGTCGCCCTTCTTGCGGGCCGTCGAGCCGGATCGCCAGCGGATGATCGGCGACCGCGCTCGCCACATCCTCGATCTCCGGGTCCGGTGTCAGATCGACGATGCCCTGGCACAGGAGCTCTCGGCGCAGCCCGCCGACACGACCGATCTCCTCGCGACCGTCCTCTCGGTGGGCGCTTGGGGCCACATGCGTGCCGCACAGGGCCACAGCACCGAGCGCGCCGCCGAGCTGATGGAGGCTGCGGTCCTTCGCCTGCTCGGCGTTCCGGTGGAGACTCCCCGAGCCTGAACCGGCAGCGCGGTGGGCCGGTCCCATCGGGCTCTGCCCGCGTCGCCTGCCACCGGATCGGGTCGCCTGGGCTGGTCCGAAGAGCGCTACCGGCGCGCTCGCCTCCGAGGCGGACCGCGTCGACGCCGGCGCGGGCAGAAACCGCCGAAATGGAGGGCGTTCACGATACCGCCATACGTTCTTTGATTCGTCACAGAAACGACACATGGCGACAGCAGCATGCGCGCGTCCCGACCCCCCGGTTCGAGTGACGTTCGCTGGGGGTCTCAACCGAACACTGGGGGGTGATCTCTTGAATCCCATGCTGTCGCCGGGCTTCGCGGCTCGCGCACTCTGCGTCTTACTCTTCGTCCTCGCGACTCCGGCCCTCGCGGCCGACCGCCACCAGGAGCTCCTCGACGCACTGCTCGAGAACGGGTCCATCACCCAGGAGCAGCACGACGAGCTCTCCGAAGAGGAAGAGCGGAAGGCCGAGGAAGAAAGTGCGAAACGGGACTCGGCGGACCTGCCTCCCGTCGGCGCCGGCCCGGACGACGAAGTCGACGAGCGGGTCAACGAGGAGATCGCCCGGGCGGTGGAGCGGGTGCTCGAGCGGGAGTTCCCGATCAAGGGGAGCTACGGCAGCAAGGGTTTCCGTCTCGAGACGCGCGACGGCAACTGGCAGACGAACCTGCAGTGGCGCTTCCAGTTCCGACTCACGCACCCCTACACGGGCGATCCCCGGCAGGTGGCCAACTTCAATTCCTCGCAGGAGCGCACGAGCTTCGACGCGCGACGTCTGCGCATGAAGATCGGCGGACACGGCTACCGGCCGTGGCTGAAGTACTACTTCGAGATCGATCTCCAGCCTCTGCGCGACGCCGACGACTCGAGCGCGAGGTCGAGCGCGCGCGTGATCGACTGGCGCGTCGACATCGCGAAGTTCGAGAAGATCGCCCTGCGGCTGGGTCAGTGGAAGATCGACTACAACCGTGAGCGGGTCGATTCCTCGGGTCGCCAGCAGTTCGTCGAACGGTCGATCGTCAACCGGATCTTCACGATCGATCGCCAGGTCGGCGTCTCGCTGCGTGGGCGCCTCTTCGCGGGGACGCCCGCCGATCTCCGCTACTACGCCGGCATCTTCAACGGCGAGGGGCGGGGGACCTCGAACGACGACAACGAGCTGATGTACGTCGGCCGGATCCAGTGGAACTTCCTCGGTCGCGATCTCGCCCTGCGGCAGACGGACGTCGAGCGCACCGAGAAGCCCACGGGCAGCCTCGCCTTCGGCGCGGCGCAGACCCGTAGCCGCTGCACGCGCTGGTCTTCGAGCGGCTGCGGCAACCTCGACGGCTTCGCGGCCCCGGGCGCCGCCAACCTCCGGCAGTTCGAGACGCGCCAGGCCGTGCAGGAACTCGCCTTCAAGTGGCAGGGCTTCTCGTTCCAGCAGGAATGGCATTGGAAGCGCGTCGAGGACAAGGCGATGAACACGGAGAACGACCTCTACGGGTTCTACGCCCAGAGCGGCTACTTCTTCCACGAGCTCTTCGAGGTCGTCCCCGAGGAGCTCGAACTCGCCTTCCGCTACGCCTTCGTTCGCGAGCCGAACGCGACCTCGAGGAACCGGAGCAACGAGCGCCAGGAGTTCACCCTGGGCGCGAACTGGTTCTTCTGGGGCCACAACAACAAGATCACGGCCGACTGGTCCTACCTGACGCTCGACGACGACGTGCTCCGTCGCGACGTCTTCGACCACCGCTTCCGGCTGCAGTGGGACATCTCCTTCTGACGTCGGACTGCGGCCTTTTCGGGCCTGCGCGCTAGCCGGGGGCAGCCTCTTCGCGGGGCTGCCCCCGAGCCGTTGCATCCGGTGCTTGAGCTAGCATCCGGACGTGTTCACCTACCTCAACCCCAAGATTCGCGAGCGCCTGATCGACGAAGGCAAGCTCGTCCGGATCGGTGCGCAGGGGCAACTTCTCGACCCGCGGGCCCAGCCCCCCTCGGACGCGTTGGCGTTGAACGTCCTGGGCCCGATCCCGCTACCGATGGGGATCGGAGAGCATCCGGAGACGGTGGACTGGTACGCGGCGGTTCGCAGCACCGAGCTCGGAGAGGTCGAGTCTCTCGCCGGTACCCTCCGCAAGAGCGGCGGCCAACATCTCTTCTCGATGCTGGCGTCGTCGATGGCGGTCAACAGCGTGCTCGTCGTCGGGAACCCCAAAGCCGCCGAGTCTCCGCTGGTGCGGGTGCACTCGAGCTGCCTCACGGGTGACGTCTTCGGCTCGCACCGCTGCGAGTGCGGCCCCCAGCTCAGCGCGGCGACGGATCGGATCACCACCGAACCCCAGGGCGGCATCCTCGTCTACATGGCCGGGCACGAGGGGCGCGGCATCGGGCTCTGGGCCAAGGCGGCCACCTACATCCTGCAGGACGAGGGCGAGAACACCTATCAGGCGAACCGGTCCCTCGGGCTCCCGGACGATTCCCGCGACTTCAGCGACGCGGGGGCGCTCCTCCACTACTTCCTCGGCAACCGGCCCTTCCGCTTGCTAACCAACAACCCGAAGAAGATCGAGGACCTCGCCGCCTTCGGCCTCGAGCAGATCACGCGGGTGAAGCACGTCACCGGGGTCGGGGACTGGAACCGCCGCTACCTGAGTGCGAAGCAGGACTGGGGGCACAAGATCGATTCGGACGATCTGGAGCCCGAGAGCTAGCGCTGCGCCCTCGCTTCAGCTCTTGGGCTTGAGGCGGTGAACACTCGCCGAGACCGGCTCGAGGGGCACGACCTCGTCGACCGAGAGCTCGAAGCCTTCGAGCCCCACGATGCGCCGCGGACGGTTGGTCATCAGGCGCATCCGGTGGATCCCGAGGTCCGACAGGATCTGCGCCCCGACGCCATAGTCTCGCAGCCGGTCCGAGTCTGCGCGCGGAGGTGCGGCGTCCATGCCCTTCTCGAGGGTTCGTTGGAGGAGCTCGCTGATGCGTTCGCCACCGCCGGGCTGCCCGATCAAGACGATGGCACCGCGGCCTTCCTCTTGAATCCGGCACATCGGCGCCTCGAGCACCGTCGGCCGCCCGAGGTCCGGGAGGTAGCCGTTCATGGCGGACATCGCCTGCATCCGGACCAGCACCGGCTCCCCACTCCCGATGTCGCCCTGGGTGAAGACCACGTGCTCGATCTCGTCCGGGAGGCTGCGGTAGACGATCGAGTGGAAGGTGCCGTGCAGGAAGTCGATGTCGAGCTCGACGTGGCGCCGGACGAGCTTCTCCTTGACGCGGCGGAACGCGATCAGATCCGCGATGGAGATGATCTTGAGGTCGTGCTCCTTCGCGAACTGCTCGAGCTCCGCGCGTCGCGCCATACTGCCGTCGTCCTTGAGAATCTCGCAGATGACGCCGGCCGGCGTCAGACCGGCGAGGCGGGCGAGATCCACGGAGCCCTCGGTATGGCCCGTGCGCACGAGCACGCCGCCGTCCCGTGCGATCAAGGGGAAGATGTGGCCCGGGCGGGCGAGGTCCCGTGCCGTCGACTTGGGGTCCACGGCGACCTGAATCGTGCGCGCGCGGTCCGCGGCGCTGATCCCTGTCGTGACACCCTCGCGGGCCTCGATCGACACCGTGAAGGCCGTCTGGAACTGGGCCGAGTTGTTCCCGACCATCGGCGGGAGGTCGAGTTCGGCGGCGCGCTCCTCGGTCACGGTGAGGCAGATGAGCCCGCGCCCGTGTTTCGCCATGAAGTTCACCCACTCGGGAGTGATCTTCTCGGCGGCAATCACGATGTCGCCCTCGTTTTCCCGGTCCTCGTCATCGACCACGATCACGGGTTTGCCGCGCTGGATCTCCTGGATCGCTTCATGGACGTGGTCGAGCGGCATGGGAGGCCTCCTTGGCGAGCCGGTCCGTGGCTGCGCACGCGAAGCTACCACGGTTGGCGAGTGAGGTCCGCGGGTGGCTCGAAGGCCAGCGAGTGTATCGGGCGCCTTCAGTCGATCGTACGCACGTTCTTGGGCCAGGGGTCGCGGAACCGCTTTCCGCGTTGCCAGGCTGCGATCTCGTCGTCGGTGCAGAGGGCGTTTCGCAGGGCAGCGGCGAAGGCCTCGCGCTCCGCGGGGAGACCGATGAGCGTGAGCTCGTTGCGACGATCCCCGAAGATCGGGTGCGCCGTTTCGAGCTGCCTTCGGAGCACCTCGGCTTCCTCGCGCGTGAGTTTCCCGTAGCGGTTCTCAGCCGCCTCGACGGTCCAGATGCCCGTGAGTTCGAGGTCGATCTGGCTGCCGGACTGTTGCCAGAGGAGGACGTCCTCCGGTCGAGAGGCGAGCCACAGGAATCCCTTGATGCGGTACAGGCCGGTGCCGAGCTGGCTTTGGCACGCGTCGTACAGTCGCTGAGGATGGAAGGGGCGCCGGTCGCGGAACACGATCGCCTCGACATCGTCCGCGGTGGCGGCTTCAGGGCCGAGGCGGAAGCGTTCGGCTCGGCGCTCGAGCTCGCCGGGCTCGGGCGCCCGTGCGGAGTCGAGCTGCGCCAAGCGCAGCCCGCCTTGCGCCGAGAGCCCCACCGTGGCCAGCGGTTGGAGCTGCTGCAGGGTACGCACCTGGGCATCGACCACGGACCGGGGAAGGGTGTCGACCTTCGTCAGGAGGATCACGCTGGCGAAGGCGAGCTGCTCGACGAACAGCTCGGCGGCCCGTTGGAGGGCGACGTCGCTGGATGCGGCGGCTTCGCGGGTGAAGACGCGACCATCCGCGAAGTCGCGGTGCAGATTGAGCGCGTCGACCGTCACGATGAAGTGGCGCAGGGTGAAGCGTTCATCCTGCGTGAGCGCCGAGATGAGCGGCCAGGGCCTCGCCACACCCGTGCTCTCGCACAGGACATGCGGCGGCGCCGGGTCGAGGGTTGCGATCTCGGCCAGCGTGCGGCCGACGGAGGCGTGGAGTTGTTCTCGGGCGTGCACTCCATGCAGGGCGGCCACGCGATCGACGAGACAACCCATCTCCGGTGTGGCGTTCTCGTCGGAGAGGAGTCCCGCATCGAGGCCGAACTCGCTGAGGTCGTGAACGATGAGTGCTGCGCCGCGCAGCGCCTCGTCGCGGCGCCAACGTCGGAGCAGGGTCGTCTTTCCCGAGCCCAGGAAACCGCAGGGAACCGTGACGGGCAGTCTCTCGGAAGTGCCCATCTGCGGCTACTCCGTCCGCTCGTCGTCTATCGGGGCCATCCTTCCGCGAACCTCCCTCTCGAGCCGCATTCTCGCATAGGGCATCATGGTTGCCTCTCTGGCAGCGCCGCGTGTGCCGCCCTCGGCTCAGGTCTTTGGAAGCGTGTTGCTCGATCGGCCCCGACGCTCCCCAGCACGATCGGCGTAGGAAGCCTCGCAGATCTCGGGACGGGGCAGTCGCTATGGACCGTCGGATGCGTTCGCACTTCGTCGCGCAGCGCGAATCAGCTGTTGGATGGACTCTTCGCGTTCGCCGCTTCTCCACGCGAGCTGCAGCGGGAGTTCGACCTTCAGGTCCCGGGCCGAAACGAAGTCCACGAGCTTGGGGGGCCGCATCCGGTTGGCCGAGTTGGCGAACCCGATGCCAACCCCAGCCGAGACCAGGCTCAGCATGGTCTGTTCGTCGCGGGTTTCCTGGACGATGTTCGGTGACAGCCCGGCTCGCTGAGTCGCCGCCAGGATCCGGTCATGGTAGTCAGGGGAGGTCTTCCTCCGAAAGAGGACGAGCGGCTCCGTGGCGAGATCCCGAAGGCGAAGGTCCGTGCGACCGCGCCAGCCGCGACTCCGAGGGACGGCGAGCACGACGTCGTCTCTTTGAACCAGGAGGGACCGGATGCCCCCGGGCCTGGGCCCGAGGAGATAGGCGAACCCGGCCCCGACTCGGTGCGCTTCGAGCTGATGGACGAGCTCGGCTGCGAGCAGGGGCATCAGCTCGATCGTCACGTCAGGGAACTTCGTACGGTAATGACGCAGCAGCCGAGGCATCACCCCTCCCCACGCTGCGTTCTCCGCGTAGCCGACACGCAAGAAGCCGCTCTGGCCCCGGGCCACTTTCTGGGCCCTGCCACGCGCGGCTTCCGCTCGCGCGAGGATCTCCCGGGCCTCCCTCAGAAACGCCTCGCCCGCGGCCGTCAGTCGCACACCTCGGGGCAGGCGCTCGAAGACCTCGCAGTCCAGATCCTCCTCGAGGCTCATGATCTGCCGGCTGAGCGCGGGTTGGGCAATGTGCAGCCGCCCAGCGGCGCCCTTCACGCTCCCTTCCTCGGCCACCGCGACGAAGTAACGGAGGTGTCTCAGTTCCATTTATACCTTCTAGGCATCGCACCTATGCAAAGAAAGCATTTTACGCATATCGAGAGCTGGCGTACATCCTCTGCGTGCATTCAAGGGAGAAGGGACAGGAAGCATGAGCCAGCGATTGAACTTGCAGAACACACCCGACCCGACGGCGATCGAGGCCGAGCGCGTCCGCTTCTCGAACCGGGGCGTCGAGTTGCAGGGGGTCGTGTACAAGCGGGCCGACGGCGGCCATGTCCGTCCGGGGGTGATCACTGCGGGCGCTTGGACCGCGGTCAAGGAACAAATGTCCGGGACCTACGCCCGCGAGCTCGCCCTGCGCGGTTTCACCGCGCTTGCCTTCGACTTCACGGGTTGGGGCGAGAGCGGAGGAGAGCTCCGATTCGTCGAAGACCCGGAGGTGAAGACCGCAGACCTCCATGCGGCCGCCGACTATCTGGCAGGCCGGGCCGACGTGGATGCCCACGACATCACGGGCCTGGGAATCTGTGCGTCGTCCGGATACATGGCGGAGGTCGTCGCCGACAACCGCCAGCTTGCGCGGCTGGCGCTGGTCGCTCCGTGGCTTCACGACCGCTCGATCGCCGAGGAGGCCTACGGTGGCGCCGCGTCGGTCGCGGGGCTCATCCAGGCGACGGAGGCAGCAGAAGGCGCTTCGGACCCGCTGATCTTGACGGCAGCGAGCCTGACCGACGAGACAGCGCCGATGTATGGGGCTCCCTACTACACGGAAAGAGACCGCGGCCTGATTCCCGAGTTCGACAACAAGTTCAGCGTGCTCACCTGGAAGCCGTGGCTCACCTACGACGGGCTCGCGTCGGCGGAGCGAATGACGAAGCCGGTGCTGATGGTCGGTTCGCCCTCGATGGCGCTTCCTGTCGGCGCAGAGGCCTACGAACGCCGCACGAAAGCCCCTCTCTCGAAAGTATGGCTCGGGGAGGACGTCAGCCAGTTCGATTTCTACGACCAAGCGGACGTTGTCGAAGTCGCGACCGATGCCGTCGCGAGATTCGTCCGCGGAGAGGGCTCGTGATACCTCGGCGCTCGCTCGGAGGCTTGCTGATCGCGCTCCTCGCTGGGTGTGCCCACCCCGGGGGCGCGGTGTCACCCGACGAGGCGGCGGTCACCACCATCGTCGAGAGCGTCGCTGTCCTGGCCGACCGCGGGGAGTTCGACGCCTTGTCTCGCCTCTACGCCGATGAGTTCACGCTCGACTATTCCTCCTTGAACGCCCAGCCGGTGGCGAAGAAGACGCCGCTCGCGCTGATGGCTGAGTGGGCCAGCGTGCTGCCGGGGTTCGACCGGACACGACACGCGCTCTCCGGCGTTGCAGTGGGGGTGAGCGGGGACTTGGCCACTGCTCGTGCCGATGTCACCGCTTCTCACTGGATCGGCGGGGACGTCTGGCGCGTGAGTGGCCGCTATCACTACGCGCTGCGGAAGAGGAGCGGTCGATGGAGGATCACGTCCATGACGTTCACGCTGGGTAGGGAGGAGGGCTCGAGAGAGATTCTCCAGGTGGCATCGGAACTCGCGGCGTCGAGGGACTTGCCCGGAAACCACCGAGTCCGGGCCGAGCGGAACAAGCAGACGGTCCGTCGTTTCTTCGGGGCGCTCGACGCCGAGGACATGAGTGCGCTCGTGGACCTGTTCACGGAGGACGCGGTCCAGCGGAACCCCTATCACGGTGGTGTTTTCCCGCCTGAAGCCCGAGGCGAACAGGCATTGCGCGAATACTGGACTCCGTTACCTGCGAGCTTCGACCGAATGCGCTTTTCGGTCGACGCGCTGCTCGCTACCGAGGACCCGGACCTGGTCTTCGTGACCTTCCGGGGCGAGATCACCCTGAAGAACGGAGCCGGACTCTACGAGAACCACTACTACGCCACGTTCCGCTTCGACGATGCCGGTCGGATCGTCGAGTATGTCGAGGTCTTCGACCCCGTGGTGGCTGCGCGCGCGTTCGGTCGGCTCGAGGAACTCCGATAGACGCTTGGAGCGGGCGCAGAAAGACGAGGTGACGAGTTCGCCGATGGGCTCAGCTGACGAGCATTCCGCCGTCGCAGCTGATGACCTCACCCACGGTGAACGCCCCCGCGCGCGAGCTCAGGAAGATCGCGAGGCCCGCGATGTCCTCGGGCGTTCCGACGCGCCCTCGCGGGTTGCCGGCGCCCAGCGCATCCCAGTCGGTGCCTTCGACGTCGCCGCCCGTCCCGACCCCGGTGCTGAGCATCCAGGTGGGGAAGGGGCCCGGCGCGATCGCGTTGACGATGATGTTTCGCTTCACGAGGCGCGCCGCCATCTGCTTGGTGAGCGCGTGCACGGCCGCTTTGGAGGGACCGTAGGAGAAGGTCTCGAAGACGGGCGTCTTGATGCCGTCGATCGAGCCCACGTTGATCACGCGCGCCGGGTCGTCGGCCGTGCCGGCGGCTTCGAGCAGCGGCAGGGTCTGCTGGATCAGGAAGAACACGCCCTTGACGTTCGTGTCCATCACCTTGTCCCAGCCGTTCTCGGGGAACTCCTCGACGGGAGCGCCCCAGGAGACGCCGGCGTTGTTCACGAGGATGTCGAGCTTCTCCTCGCGCTCTTTCAGGAGACCCGCCAGCTCCGCGGCGCCCTCCCGGTCCGAGACGTTCGCCGGCAGGGAGATGCACTCGCCGCCGTACGCCTCGCTGAGTCGCTTCGCCGTGGCGTTGCACGCCTCGGCCTTCCGGGAGCTGATGTACACCTTGGCACCGGCTGCGAGGAAGCCCGCGGCGATCATCTCGCCGATCCCTCGCGAGCCGCCGGTCACGAGAGCGACCTTGCCCTCGATGGAAAAGAGGTTCTCGAAACCCATGGCTGGCTTCCTCCTGATTGGGTCCTTGGCGCGGTGGAGGATGCTAGACGATCTGGGCTCCGAGCGGACGCGGGAGGCGCAGCCCGTTCCGGTCCTAGCGGCGACGGTCCCCGATCAGTCGAGCGGGGGGCGGCGCTTCCAGTGCTCCGTGGCCTCTTGAAAGGCGTAGGCCAGCTGGAGCACGCCAAAGTCGTCGTGGTGTCGGCCGACGATCTGGAGACCGACCGGGAGCCCATCGTCGGTGAAGCCGGCCGGGACCGAGATCGCAGGGTGGCCGGTGAGCGTCACGTAGGACGCAGAGCGCATCCAGTCGATGTAGTGCTTCATCGGGACGCCCTCGATCTCGGACGGGTACTCGAGGTCGACGTCGAAGGGCGGGACCTGGTTCACCGGGAGCATCACGAACTCCACCTCTTCGAGGAGGGCGGCAAAGCGGGCGTGGACGGCGCTGCGCTCGCGCTCCGCGCGCAGCAGGTCCGTCGCTCCCAGGTCGTCGGCGAGCGCCAGGTTCCAGCGGATCGCGGGCTTGAGCGCTTCGCGGGCGGCGTCGGGAAGGCCGGAGAGGCCGGATGCAAAGAGGAGGGCACGGAAGGTATGGAACGCCTCGTTCGCGCCGCTCCAGTCCATCTTCGATGCCTCGATGACCGCACCCAGCGACTCGAGCACCGGAATGGCTTCTGCTACGACGCGCGCGACACGCCGGTCCACGGGCAGTCCGCCGAGATCGGGGTCGAAGGCGATTCGCACGCCGCCGAATGAGCGCTCCAACCCGTCGCGAAAGTGCGCGCCGGGCGTCTCGAGAGAGATCGGCGACCGCGGGTCGGGGCCTGCCATGGCCGAGAGCAGAAGCGCGGTGTCCTCGACGGTGCGCGCCATCGGTCCGAGGACGGTGAACGCTTCCCAGGCCATGTGCGAGGCGGGCACGTTCGGGACGCGCCCCGGCGAGGGACGCAGCCCCACGACATTGTTGAAGTTGCCCGGGTTGCGGAGCGAGCCGCCCATGTCCGAGCCGTCGGCGATCGGGAGCAGGCGCGCGGCGAGTGCGGCCCCGGCGCCGCCACTGGAACCGCCCGCCGATCGGGTGGTGTCGTAGGGATTGCGGGTCGGCCCGAAGACCGGGTTGAAGGTGTGCGACCCCGCGCCGAACTCGGGCATGTTCGTCTTGCCGATCGTGATCGCCCCCGCCGCGCGTACGCGCTGGACCAGCAGGTCGTCTGCTTCGGGCACGTGGTTCGCCAGGAGCGGAGAGCCCATCGTCGAGCGGATCCCTGCGGTCTGGACCGCGTCCTTGTGCGCGATCGGGAGCCCGTGGAGGGGCCCGAGGGATTCGCCCCGCGCCTGCTTCTCGTCCGCCTCCGCGGCCGACGCGCGCGCCTGCTCTGGCACGAGCGTGACGATGGCGTTGATCGCCGGATTCAGGCGCTCGATCCGCTCGAGGTGTGCCTCGAGGAGCTCGCGCGCCGAGAGCTCCCCGGACGCGACGAGTGCCGCGAGCTCGCAGGCGGTCTTTGCGCAGAGCAGCTCGTCCACGGCCCGAGAGCGTACCCGCCGCAGCCGATGCGCGCCGTGGATGGGTGTCGTCGCGACACGCCGGAGATCTCCGTCTCCTCGAGACCCGGACCACGGCAGGAACCGAGGGCGACCCGGAGATCTGGAAGGAGCAGGGTGGCCGTCAGCGAACGGCCTACGTCACCGGATCCAGCTCCGCCAGCGCTGTGCGGAGATTGCGATGGAAGTGGACGATCGCGGTTTCGAAACGCCCGAAGGTGAAGTGTTCGTTCGCGCCGCTCTCCATGGTCCGTTGGATGCTCTGCACGAGCGCGAGGTCTTCCGGGGCGCCGGTCTGCGTCACGAATTGGGCGTCCCGTCTTGCTGTTTCGATCGCTGCGGGTTCGCCGCCCGTGGGTGCGAGGGAATAGGCGATGTTGCGGGTTCGGCCCGGCGCGAGCGGCTCGTGTACGACCAGGATGGTGTGGCGCGACAAGACGGTGACCAGGGCGTTCGGAAACAGGTGGTAGACGTAGGTCACCCGGCCATCGATGCGACGCTCGGCCGCCGGGATGTCGGCGAGCTTCTCGATGCGTCGAAACGGGAAGGTCACCCGGCTGTTCCGACCACAGTGCTCCACCACGTTCAGGTTGTCGTAGCCGTAGGGATAGAACGTCTCCGGATGGCCGTAGCGGATGTGGTAGCCCTCGATGGCTCCCTCGATCGAGACCTTCCAGTTCGCCTCGACCTCGTTGTCGTGCGCATCGATCAGGTCGTGGTCGGCCGTGATCAGGTCGGGCAGACCCTCACCGGGTTCTTGCTCGCTGGGCTGTCCCGTCTGGGTGACGAAGACGATGCCGGCGCGCTCCTGCGCCAGGACCGGGACGAGGCCGTGGTTGTCCTTCTCGAGCCCCGGAAACCCGCGCTCGTGGGGGACCCCCGCGAGTCGACCGTCGAGACCGTAGGTCCAGCCGTGGTAGGGGCACTGGAACGCCTTCGCACAGCCCATCCCGCTCGCCACCTCGGCTCCCCGGTGGCGGCATGCGTTGCGGAAGGCGCGGACCTGGCCGTCCTTCCCCCGCACGGCCAGGATCGGGACGCCGGCCGCCTGGCGCGCGACGTAATCGCCGGGCTGCCGGAGCGCCGCGGACGGGCAGAAGGGTACGGCCACTCGGCGCAGCACGCTGAGCTCTCGAACGAAGCGCTCCTCGCTGCGATAGTGCTCGACCGGCTCGCGCCATACCTCGTCGCCGGTGTCGGTGGTTCCGTTGCGCACGTGCGAGAGGACGCGCTCCACCACGGCCTGGTCGTTCATGAAGCTGCTCATGGCGCTGCTTTCCCTTCGCAGGCTCAGTCCGCGGCGGCCAGGAGCAGCGCGATGGTTTCCTCGTCGACGCCGGCTTCGGCGAGCACCTCGCGCGTGTGGGCACCGAGCGCAGGCGCCACGGCGTCGCCCGCCATCGGGTGCCGACTCAAGCGCAGCGGCGGGCCGACGGTCCGGAACTTTCCCCACTCCGGGTGGTCGACTGTCGGGAAGCTGCCGTTGGCCGCGGCCTGGGGATCGGCGACGCCCTCCGCCACGGTTCGCACCGGTGCCCAGATCAGGCGTTTCCCGGCGAAGTGTTCGCTCCACTCGGCGAGGCTGCGGCTGGCGAAGACGGCGTCGAGCTGCTCGATCAAGGCCTTCGAGTGCTGGAAGCGGCCCACTGCATCCGCGAAGCGTTCGTCCTCGAGGATCCGACGCTCGCCGAGCGACTCGCAGAACGTCTTCCAGTAGCGATCCGACTCGATCATCACCAGGAAGAGCCAGCGCCCGTCGCCGCACTGATAGTGGTTCCACAACGGGTTGCGGGCCTCGCGCCGATCGTGGCGCGGGGGCGACTCGCCGGTGGCCAGCGCCACCGCCGCATCGTTGCCCTCGATGTAGAAGCCGGTGTGCTGCAGCGAGACATCGATCACCTGGCCGTGGCCGTCCCGGTCGCGGGTCCGCAGCGCAGACAGGATCCCCACCGACAGCGACAGGCTCGCCGAGTGATCGCCCATGCCGGGTCGTTGGAAGGCGGGCGGCGCGTCCGGCTCGTGGAGCTGGTCCATCAGGCCCGTGCGCGCCCAATAGCTCGAGTAGTCGAAGGCCGGGGCGTCGGCCTCCGGGCCTTCCGGCCCGTAGCCGGACAGGCGCGCGATGATCAGCCCCGGGTGCTTCGCATGCAGGCTCTCGGGGTCGAGGCCGAACTTCGCCTGGCGCGCGGGCAGCAGGTTCGTGAGCAGCACGTCGGCCTGGTCCACGACCCGGTGGAGTGCCTCGACGGCCTGCGGCAGCGCGAGGTCCAGCGTCAGTGAGCGCTTGCCCCGGTTGTCCATGTGGAAGTGGGGCGCTCCGGCGAAGTCGCTATCGAAGCCCGCCATCCGCGGGAGGCTGTGGCGATAGATCTCGCCCCACGGCACTTCGATCTTGATGACTTCGGCGCCGAGATCGGCGAGGAGCGCGCCAC
>JBCCEW010000037.1 GCA_039030075.1 Myxococcota bacterium
GGGGGGTTGTTCCCCTCATCTCGGGGGGGGTCTTCGGCGGGTTTGTGGGGGCCCGGGTGGGGGGGTTTGGGCTGGGGTTGGCGGTGGGTTCGTGGGCGCGCGGAACCCCTGGGGGGGGGGGGGGCGGGGGGGGGCTGGGCCTCGGTCATCTGGTGGCTCCTCGGGGCGCCCCTCGATCGTGCCCGCTTTCGGGGCGCGCCGCTAGAGGGGATCTTCCTGCCTCCGGCTGCCGCGGAGTCTAGAGCCGGCCGAGCACCGGAACCGTGATGGTCGATTGGTTGTCGCCGAGCTGCTTGCCGCCAATGATGCCCTGGAAGAACTCGCTCTGGATCATGTCCCCGAAGAACTGCACGCCGGGATAGAAGACGATCGCCACGTTCTCGAACTCGGCGTCGCCGGTGACGCGCACGGCGCGCCCCATGTGGATAGGCCCGTAG
Source organism: Myxococcota bacterium (assembly GCA_039030075.1). Taxonomy (NCBI): domain Bacteria; kingdom Pseudomonadati; phylum Myxococcota; species Myxococcota bacterium. The sequence goes on from JBCCEW010000037.1 coordinate 438, forward strand.
CCGCCCTCGGCCATCGACCCCAGCATGCGACCCACGTATGCGGCGTCGGCCTGCTGCTGCTCGGGCGTGCCCGGGTTGGACAGGTTGAAGACCACCGCCGCGTCGCGGCTCAGACGCTCGCCCCGGAGCATCCGCTGGCCGATCTCGCGCGCCTCGGGCATGGTGAGATCGCCTTCGCGCCGAACGAAGGGGAACGCCGACGGCTCCCGGCGCGCGAGCGCTGCGAGTCTGCGCAGGCCGAGAAGCTGCGGGAACAGCAGGTTCTGGACGCCCGGGCGATCGAAGCCGTGGACGTGCACGTCGGCGAAGGACGCGAGTGCCTTGCCGAGCGGGCCCGCCAGGGCGTCGTCGGCTTTCGCGCGTGAGGGTGCCTGCAAGAGTAGGCACGCCGTCCAACGGATGTCTCCGAGCTGACGCGAGTAGCCGCCGTTCGCGGCGACCCGGCCGGCGTAGACCCAGGTGAGCGCTGCTTCCGTCTGTGCCTTGAGCCTGCGCAGGGCGTCGAGGACCGCGGCGTCGGAATCGTCTTCAGTGCGCAGGTAGACGATGAGGTGAAACGCGTCGTCGCCGTAGACGAGCGGTTGGAGGTCCTGGGCGGCGTCCCGCCGCACGCCGAGGTAGCGCGCGTGCTGCCAGGCGGCGGCACCAAGGATGGCGATCGCGAGAACGAGCAGCGCCCACTTCATGCGACTTCCTCCCGAGCGCGCGTCGCGCGCCGCTGCAGAAGATACCGGGAGTGAGAGCGGGGGCAGGGAGGTCCGGTCCGACGCGGGGACCTGGCGCAGGGGGTGGCGAGGGGACTTATTGTGGATACGATATATCTGCAAATAGAGAGGCGGACGCGACATGAAGATCGGAAAGGGCGTCGAGTGGGCCGCCCACACCTGTGCGCTGCTCGCCTTGCTGCCGCCGGGCGCCGCCCTTTCCGGGGAAGCGCTGGCCGACTTCCTGGGCGTGCCCACCCCGTACCTGGCGAAGCAGCTCCAGGCCCTGAGCCGGGCGGGGATCGTCGAGGCGAAGCGCGGCGCGGCGGGCGGCTACTGGCTGGCCCGCCCCCCCGAGCGCGTGTCGCTCTGGGACGTCACCGCCGCGCTCGAAGGCAGCGAGCCGAGCTTCCGCTGCACCGAAGTGCGGCGCAGCGGCCCCTGCGGCGCGTCGCCGGCGGAGTGCGCGGGTCCGTGCACGATCGCGGCGGCGTTCCGGCATGCCGAGGAGGGCTACCGGCAGGCCCTCGCGTCGGTCCCGCTCACCGAAGTGGTCGCCGGCGTCGCCCGGGATGCGACGTCCGCGCGAAAGCAGCGCATCCGCGCGTGGATCGATCAGAACGCGGCGCTGCCCGCCTGAAGACGAGAGAGGAATCACCATGCTCCAGGAAGACCGACTCCCGAATCACTCCGCCCTCACCCTGGCCGCGCGTTTCCTGTTCACGGGGGTGTTCTTCCTGTCGGGCATCACGCACTTCACGAACGTCGGCCGCTACGTCGCGCTGATGCCCGAAGCCATTCCTTTCCGTGAGTTCTGGGTCCTCGTCTCGGGCGTCGTCGAGCTGGCGGGCGCCGCCATGATCCTCTTCGACTGGCGCCCCCGCCTCGGGGGCTGGTTGATCGTGCTCTTCCTGCTTCCCGTCACCGTCACCGTTCACGGCTACGAGATGCTCTACGCCGAAGGCGAGGCCATGCGCGCCATCCAGCAGGCGTCGTTCCTGAAGGGGTTCGCCCTGATCGGCGCGGCCCTGTTCATCACACAGGTGGGCGCCAGCCACCGTCCGGTGCCGGCGGCGCGCTGAACGCGATCCACGATTCCTGTCCGGGTGTGGCCTGGTTCACAGGTGCGCTCGGCCCCAGGCGATAGGTTCCGCGCCGTCGAGGACGCAAGGGCGTCCAGAGGGGTGGACTGGATGCAGCGATTCGGATGGCTCGGTGTGGCCGTGATCGGGGTGTGGGTGGCGACCCTTCTCACGTCGCTGTCGATGATGTGGGACCGCACCTGGATGGAAGGAAACCCGCCCTCCGAGCTCGCGACCGGGGGGCTCCACGGCCTCGCGGTGATCGCGGGCCTGGGGCTCGGCGGGTCCCTGCTGGCTCGGGCGGTTCGCCGCGAGCTCAGCCGTGCCCAGACGCTGTCTTTCGCCGTTGCGTTCGGTTTGTCGGCGACTTCGGTCGCCTTGTTTCTGAAACCTTGAAAGAACCCTTGGAGGGAATCGAGATGCGTATTCGAACCATCGTGGGAATCGTCGTTGGCTTGTTGTTCATCGTGCCGGCCGCATATGCGGACGCGCCGCTCAAGAGCAAGCTCGGGCTCGATGTCGACCAGGCGAAGGTCGTCTCGGAGATCCAGGCGAAGTACAGGAAACAGAAGCGCAGCGTGCGCCAGGATCTGAACCGCGAGTCCCGGAAGCTACGGCGCGCGCGCTCGGCCAACGACAGCGAGACGATCGCGCAGCAAGAGCCCATCGTGGCGGGCCTCGAGGGGCAGATGCGCGAGCAGATCCGCGCCGAGGACGACGAGATTCGCAAGGTGCTCAGCCCCGAGCAGCTCGAGAAGTTCGAGGCCTATCTGCAGGTGCGGGACGACATGGTCGGGAGTTCCCGCGACGTCCGCGTGGGCAAGAACTAGGGCCCTGACCCAGGGCCATCGCCCTCGCGTCGCGCACCTCCGCAGCGCGGCGCGGGGGCCGGCCTCGGCCGCCGAGACCGGGCCTTTCGTTCGACCCCGCGGCGAATATCCTTCGAGGTCACGATCGACCGCGTGAACGGGTCGGAGACCGGAGTGGAAGGGGCGCGGGGATGGCGGACGTCGAATTCGTGCGGGGCCTGGGCATCGAAACGGTGCTCTCCGAGGACGGACGCTGTGAGATGGCCCTGGAGGTCGAGGAGCGTCACTTCAGCACCGCCGAGCGTGTTCACGGCGGCGTGTTCTTCACGCTGCTCGACACGGCGATGGGCCGCGCGGTGATCTCGAAGCTTCCGGAGGGTCGTGGCTGCGCGACGATCGAAGCGAAGATCAACTTCTTCCGGCCGGTCCAGACCGGCCGCCTCGTGGCGGTCGGGCGCTGCGTGAACCTCTCCAAACGACTCGCCTACACCGAGGCCGAGCTCGTCGACGCCGAGGGGCGTTCGATCGCCAAGGCGTCGGGCACCTTCATGTTGACCGACACCTACCGTCAGGCCGACCGCGAGCGCGTCTGATCGGAGGTCGATGCAGCGGTCGCCTCGCTAAGGCGCTTCGTCTCCGGTGACGGGCTCGAAGGCCACGATCCCGCCGGTGGGCGGGGGCGTTTGCATCGCCTCGGGCAGGAGCCAGCGGTAGGGAGCGCCGGCCGCGATCGACGCCTGGATCGCCAGGATGTCGAGGTAGAGCTGACCCTGGTGTCCGACGCTGATGCCGCCTTCGCTGGTGTCCGGGATCGGGTAGTCGGTGAGCAGATCGCCCGTCGCGGGGTCGAGGGAGACGAGCCGCGTGTTGCGCGGGTGGAAGAAGGCGCGTCCGAACACGTTCATGTCCCAGCCCATCACGACGCTCGTCCAGATCACGTCCTCGGTGATGGTGACGACGCTGTCGATGGCGCTGGTCGGCACCCCGCTCACGACGAAGGGCCACCAGGAGCTGACCGTGGGCAGGTGGCGTCGTGCCAGGTCGTCGTAGTTCCGTTCCCAGAGCACCTCGCCGCTGCGACCGTCGAGCTTCACGAGGCGTTCCCGCGCGAGCGCGTAGACGCTGCCGTCGTTGTCGACCGAGGGGGACGCCGGGACGCCGCCGATCGGGGTCGTGAAGAGCACTTCGCCCGTCGTCGCATCGAAGGCCATGACGTTGCCTTCGCCGTCGAAGGCGAAGACGCGTTCCCCATCGGCAGAGATGGCGGGGCTGGTTCCCGTCCCGGGGTCGGTCACGGTTTCGAAGGCGATGCGAAGCGCACCGTCTGCGAGGTCGATGCCGTAGAAGAGGCCTTCTTCGAGGCTGCGTCCGCCGGCGAGCAGGTAGATGCGCCCGGTCTCCGGATGCACCGCCGGCGAGTTCGTGACTTCGTAGCGATAGCCGAGCAGGATGCGCTCGGCGCGCTCGCGGGTCTCGCGATCCATCAAGCCGGGTTCCCACAGCCAATCGGGAACTGGAGGGCCATCGGGGCTGGCACCGCCCGGCAGCTCGAGCACGGGCACCGCGAGGGATCCATCGGCGCGCGAGAGCAGCACCACCTGGCCGTGGACGCTCACGCCTCCCACATGACCTCCGATGAAGATGCCGGTGACGAAGGGGCCAGCGACGCCCAGCGTCGATACCTCGGTCACCCATTTCACGCGGCCGTCGGGGTGGAAGGCCCAGAACTGGTCTGCGTCGCCGACGTAGACGTCACCGTCGTCCCCGATGATCGGCGCGCTGGTCACGGCGCCGGGCCCGAGCTGGGTGTCGTCCTCGTACACGTCGCTCTCCCACACGATGGCTCCCTCGGGTGAGATGGCGTGCAGGTGGCTCGTGCCGCGACCGCGACCGGTGGTGACGAAGAGTCGGCCATCGGGCGCCACGCTAGGTGCCGTCCAGCTCCCCGAGCCTTCGAGCACGTGCCAAGTCGGCTTCATCGTCGTGGGCAGCCGCACGGGGACGTAGTCCGAGTTGCGCGAGTCGCCGTGCACGGCGGCCCAGGTGGTGCGCGCGTAGCCCGGGCCGTTCGCGAAGGGCGGCTCGGCCTGGGCCAGCGAGGGCAGCAGTCCGATGGCGGCTGCGGCCATCGGGAGAACGCGAATCGACGAAAAGGAAATCATGCGCGCGAGTATATGGCCGCGGCCGCGTTCGACGCCCGACGCGATTGGCGCCGTCGGTCTGCGCCCGATTGGCTCCAGGGAGACACCGCGGTGCGTGATAGCGTCCGCGCCGATGCTCGGGTCCACGCGCGCGACGACGCTCCTGCTCGCCATCGGCCTGGCCGGGCTCTCGCTCGCCCTGCTCATGACGCGCGGCGGGCTGCTGGCCGGTCTGGGGCTCGTGGCGGGCAGCGCGATGCTCACGAAGGCCCTGTGGCGGCCCGGCGCTGCGGACGTGCGTTGGACGGCGGGTCTGCTCGCGGGCTGGGCCGCGCTCTGGGGCGTCGCGCTCGGCTCCGTCTACCTCGGGTGGGAGAGCGGCGAGGTCGTCGTGCTGCGACCGCTGGATCCCGTCACGGGCGAGCTCTCGGAGCTGCGCGTGTGGGTGGTGGACGATGCGCAGACGGGCCACCCGGTCGTCTTCTACGACGGTTCGCGGGAGCGTCTGGCCGCGATCGGGAGCCAGGCGACGCTGGAATGGGTGCGCGGCGGCAGCGTCCATCGGAGTCGCCCGACGCTGCACTGGCTCGACGACGCGCCGCCCGAGTTCGTCGCGCGGATCACCGAGCTCTTCGACGCGAAGTACGGCGACCTCGGCTGGGCGGCGAACGTCTTCTACGTCCTGGCCGGGCGCGCCGCCGGGCGGACCTTCGGCATCCTGGAGCTCGCACCCGCCGCGCCCGAATAGGGCTACGGGGTCTTGGCGCGGAACACCCGGCGAATCCGCATCGGGCCGTCGTCGGTGTCGATCCGGTTCCGCAGCTCGAGGTGGTCGTCCACGCGGGCCCAGGTCGACGTGATGACGACGATGCGGTCCGCATCGACGTAGTTCTGCTGGGTCACGACGAGCTCGCCGGCGTCGTTCCACACCTCGCTCGAGACGACCTTGCGCCCGAGCGGGTCCTTCCGCTCGCGCTCGACGCCATCCGCGGGCATGGGCGTGTCGGTGGTCTGGATCGGGTTCTCGTTGACGATGCGCAGGCCGTCCCCGAGTGGCGTGATGGTCAGGGTCGGCTCCATCACGTCGGCCATCTTGCGCGCGACCCAGGGCGCTTCCATCACCTCGAGCAGCGGTCCGATGGGGTCGGAGGCGTCGCCGTCGAGCTGCCAGACGCCGATGTAGGAGTCGCCCGGGTCCGAAGCGTTCTCGGCCGCGGTGGCGCTGGCGAACAGCGCGCAGCACAAGAGCGCTACCGGAGCAGCCAGCCGCGTTCGCGCTCCAGAGTGGCTCGATCGGAAGACGCGCATGCGCTGCACCTCAGTCGAGATGGGCTTCGAGGGCAGCCAATACGACCTCGGGCCCCGAGCGCCGCTGGTAGTTCTCGGCCACGTCCATCCAGAGCACCTTGCCGTTGGCATCGACGAGGAGTGACGCGGGAACGGGCAGCGCTTCGATCTCGTCTCGTGGGTCGCCCGAGTGGGCACCCTCGTTACGCAGGCCGAAGGCGTCGGTCACCGCCAGGGTGCGGTCCGAGAGCATGGTCGCCTGCAGCCCGTGGGCCCGTCGACCCTTGCGGATGTCCTCCGGGTGGTCGGTGCTCACGGTCAGCACTTGTACGCCGCGCTCGTCGAACTCACTTCGCAGTTCTTCCCATCGCCGCAACTCGGCGACACAGTACGGTCACCAGTGGGCGCGGAAGAACTTGATCAGGACCGGGTTGCCGCGCAGCCGTGCCGAGTCGAAGAGTTCGCCGTGGTCGTCGGGCGCGTTGAAGTCCGGGATCGTGTCGCCCACCTGGATCGCGTTCGGCGGCAGGATCTGCTCGCTGATGCTCACGGTGAAGGTCAGGAAGAGCCCGAGCACGATCGCGGGCAGCGCCGCGATCCGGCCGAGCCAGGTTGCCTTCATCACGAAGGCCGCGACGCCGAGCGCGGCGGCGCTCAGCCAGGCTGCGACGAAGAGAACGCGGCTCTGGGGGAGGTCGACCGCTTCCGCCAGCGAGAACCACGTCATCACCGAGCCGACGGCGAGCGCGAGCCCCACCAGGGCCAACCGGTTTCCTAGATTCGCCAAGGCACTCACGCAGGCCTCCTCGTTCTCGGGGCGCGGCGAACACGCCGCGCCGATTCTAGTACGCCGCAGCGTTCAGATGCCGGCTTCTCGCCCTGCGGCCGCGAGAGCTTCGACCGTGTCGTCGAGGGTCAAGAGCTCTGGGAGCAGCTCGGGCGACTTCGCGGGGTCGGCGGGATACACGAGGTACATCGGCACACCGGCGCGGCCCCAGGTTCCCAGCGCGCGGGTGATCCGGTCGTCCCGCCGGGTCCAGTCGGCCTTGAAGACCGCGTAGTTCCAGCGCTCGAGCTCGTTGCGGACGGCGTCCTGCGAGAGCACGACGGTCTCGTTGACCTTGCAGGTGATGCACCAGTCGGCGGTGAAGTCGACGAACACGGGGCGGCCCGCTGCGCGTTCGCGCGCGATCGCGGCGGGGTCGAAAGCCACCCAGGCGATCCCGTCGCCGGAGTCGGCGACGCGGTCTCGGGTGTCCGGGGGCGGCGCCGCGTCGAAGGGCAGGATGGCGAGCGCCCCGACGACGAAGGCGAGTGTCGCGGCGGCCAGGCTGCGGGCCCAGCCGGTGCGCGCTGCTGCCTGGGCGATTCCGAAGAGCCACGCCAGGAACGCGACGACGACCAGGTAGGCCAGCAGCAGGGACTGGGTGTCGACGCCCGCGGCCCGTCCTGCCACCCAGGTCAGCCACATCACGGTGGCGAGGAGGGCGAAGGCGAGCGCCTGGCGCACGCGGAGCATCCAGGCGCCGGGGCGCGGGACGAAGCGGGACCAGCCCGGCACGACGGTCACCAGCACGAAGGGCGCCGCGAGGCCGATTCCGATCGCAGTGAAGATGGCCACGATCACCAGCCCCGAGCTCGCGAAGGCAAAGCCCACCGCCGTTCCGAGGAACGGCGCGGTGCACGGCGTCGCGACGGCGACGGCGAGGGTGCCCTCGAAGAAGCTTCGCGAGGTCGCCGGGGGTCCGACCGCGGGCCCGAGATCCGGTCCGGACGGTTGCAGCGTGATCTCGAACGCACCGAAGAGGTTCATCGCGAACACGACGAGGATCGTGCAGATCGCCGCCAGAAAGATCGGGTTCTGGAGCTGGAAGCCCCAGCCGACCGCAGCTCCTGCCGAACGCAGTGCGATCACGACCGCGGCGAGCGCCCACATCGACGCGACGATGCCGGCGAGATAGGCGAGGCCGTGTCGCACGGCGTGCCCGCGCTCGGCCTGGGCGAGCTGGGTGACGGCGAAGATCTTGATCGCGAGCACGGGCAGGACGCAGGGCATCAGGTTCAAGATCAACCCGCCGACCAGCCCGAGCAGCAACGCGAAAGCCAACGACGGGGAATCGGGCTGCGGCGCCTCGGTGGCCTTCGGCTCGTCGGGGGCCGAGGGCAGGGCGGCGATCACGTCGAAGGTCCCGGCGGACGCTTCGTTGGCGTCGACGACGAGCGGGATGTCCACCGCGAGGTGCGCCGCCTGGTCGGCGCGGGCGAGCGGAACGATGCCGCGCAGGCGCATGCCATCCAGCGCCTGTTCCCCTTCGAAGGACTCGGCGTGCAAGACGAGCGAGAAGCCGCGGGTCTCGTCACCGTCCACGCCCGCTTGCGGCGCGCGCGCGAGCCCTTGCGCCGAGAAGCCCACGTCCGACGCCTCGAGGGGGAGGAACGCCTGGTCGGCGTAGGGTGTGTCGAGGATCCAGGGGCGGCAGTCCGCACCGGCTTCCGTGCAGGAGCTGATCTCGAGCACGACCGCAACGGGTTCGTCGACCGCGGTCGGCTTCGCAGCGCGGGCGGCGACGTTCGCCTGGAGCGCGCGCGGACGCTGCGGCACCCGGGACGCCGCGAGGTCGAAGCGCTGGCGAACCGAGACCTCCGCGGGCGTACGCGTCTCGCCGACGGGAACGGCGTGCGCGAGCTCGATGCGGCCCGGAATGCAGGCGGTGAGGCACGCGACGAAGCGGACCTGGGCTTCGAGGTTCCAGGCGTCCGACGCAGCTGGCACGACGCGCGCCTCGGCGTGCAGCAATACCTCGTCCTTGTAGCCGTAGGTCGTCAGCAGGCCGTCCGCTTCGCGAAACACGTGTGGTGCCGGCCAGCGGAGCGGTCCGACCTCGCCCTGGGGAGCGTTCCAGGCGATCTGGGTGGCGGCGCCCGAGTCGCCCGGATTCTCCCAATAGATGTGCCAGCCCGGATCCAGGGTGAGCAGGACCCCGACGCGAACGCGATCGCCGGGCGCCACGCGGTCCGCGTCGACGACGAGCTCGGCGCGGACCCGCGCATCGTCGACGCCCAGGGCCGCCTCGCCGGTCGGCCCGGGCGCTGCGAGAGCGGGGAGGGCCAGGGTCAGCAGCACCCCCACGAGCGTCAGCGCGCGTAGCGCCGAGAGGCGAACGCGCTGCGCGCGAGGGTTGGATCGGGGCACCGACACCGGTGCGGGTTCCTGGAACATGCGCTGGGGACTCGTGTTGGGCGCGTTCTAGCGGGCCTCACGCAGGAGGCCCAGGAATTCGGAAAGACGATAGGGACCTCTCCGCTTCCTGGAAAGCCAGGGGCTCTGGCGTGGGTTTCGGGCGTTCGATCCGGTGATCTTGCCGTGGCACCTCGCCCTCAGCGATGCGCTCCGAGCGTGCAAGGTCTGTGCTTCAATCGCCCCGAGCGGCCGAGGGAGAGCGGACCATGCGAGGTGTGCGCAGAACCGAGAAGGGCATCGACGTGGTCGAGCTGCCGACGCCGAACGGTGACGGTGTGCGCATCCGCGTCGAGTCGATCGGGATCTGCCAGACCGACCTCGCGCTATCGGAGATGGGGCCGCTCCAGTTCACGATGGGCCACGAGTTCGCCGGTGTGCTCGATGACGGAACGCCGGTCGGCGTCCAGCCGACCGTTCCTTGCGGACACTGCGAACTCTGCCGGAACGGGGACGCGGTCTGGTGTGTCGAGGGCTACCAGCGACTGATCGGAGTCGGCCAGGACGGCGGCATGGCCGACGAGGTGGTCGTCCCCGCTGGCTCGATCGTGCCCTTGCCGCGCGGCCTCGATGCGAAGAACGGCGCGAACCTGATCGAACCCCTGGCAATCCACCTGCACACCCTCGATCTCGCCCGCGCGACGGGACGCACTCGCATGCTGGTCGTCGGGGCGAACCGGTCCGGCTTCGGCGTCCTCGCGGTGGCCGCCGCAATCGCCCGCGGTGCCAAGCAGGTCGACTTCGAGGGCGAGCGCTCGTTCCAGAACGAGGCCGCGGCGCGTCTGGGTGCCGGTATCGAGCCGAGCGGCCAGTACGATCTGGTGATCGAAGCCGAGGGCACCGAGGCGGCGATCCACCGAGCGGCCGAGTGGTGTCGCCCGGGCGGAACCCTGGCGCTGGTGGCGGGCTACTACACCCCGAAGACCTGGAATTTCACGACGGCGTTCGTGAAGGAGCTGACGGTCGTATTCGGTGCGTTCTACGGCCACAGCGCAACCGGCAGGGACGTCGATGCGGCGGCGACGCTGTTGGGACGCAACCCGCGCATCGCCGAGGTCGTGAACACCCACCGGTTTCCGCTCGACGCCGCCGCGGAGGCCTTCGCGTTCGCCGCGAGCGACTCCGAGTCCCTGAAGGTCGTGATCGAGCCCTGACCCCGCCGCGTTGCGCCGGCGCACGGGAAGAGCTGAGATCCCGCCCGATGATCGACGAGAACGACTTCACCGGCGCCCGCCGCCGCGCCGCCTTCGTGAGCCTCGGCACGCTGATGCTCGTCAACGTGATGAGCCAGCTCGACCGCCAGATCATGAGTGTCCTGGTGGAGCCGATCCGCAAGGAGTTCGGCTTCTCCGACACCGAAGTGGGGATCGTCGTCGGCCTGGCCTTCGCCGTCTTCTACACGCTGGCCGGTCTCCCTCTCGGTCGGCTCGCCGACGTGACCAACCGCAAGCTCGTCGTGACGTCGGTGCTCTCGTTCTGGAGTCTGGCGACCGCCGCTTGCGGCTTCGCCCGCGGCTTCTGGTCGCTGTTCGCGGCGCGGGTGTGCGTGGGCATCGGCGAAGCCGGTGCGGCACCCGCGGCCCAGTCGATCCTCACCGAGACCTTCCCCAAGGCGCAGATGGGGCGCGCCTTGTCGACCTACCAGATGGCGATTCCGATCGGCATCTTCGTCGGAGTGGCCGGAGGAGGGGCGCTCGCCGACGCGTTCTCCTGGAGGCAGGTGTTCTGGATCGTCGGCTTGCCCGGCCTCGCCGTGGCGGGCCTCGTGCTGCTGTTGCTGCGCGAGCCCGAGCGTGGGCCTCAGGAAGAGCTGCTTCCCGTTCCCGAAGTGCTCCGCACCCTGCTCGGGATGGCCTCGCTGCGACAGCTCATGCTCGCGGCGTCGATCCAGACGATGACCCTCGCGGCGACGGCGAGCTTCAACTTCGCCTTCATGCTGCGCGTCCACGACCTCACCAGCAGTCAGGCCGGGCTCTTGATCGGGGCGATGACGATGCTCGCCGGTGGCTTCGGTACCTACCTCGGTGGGGCCGTCGGCGATCGGCTCGCGCCCCGGGATCCGCGCTGGCGCATCGGCTGCCTCGGCCTGGGGGCCGTCGTGTCGGTGCCCTTTACGGTGGCGGCGTACCTGGTCGACGACCTCTTGCTCACCATCGTGCTGCTCACCGTCGGCATGGTCGGCACCTACATGTACGCGGGCGCGAGCCACGCGTGCTCCCAGTCGCTGGTGGGCCCGCGGATGCGGGCGATGACCGCGGCCTCGATGCTCTTCTCGATGAACCTGTTCGGCTACGGCGGTGGACCCGTCGTGGCGGGCGTGATGAGCGACCTCTTCGGCGGCGAAGAAGCGCTGCGCTACGCGCTCGCGCTCATGAACATGCTGTTGCTCTGGGCAGGCGTTCATTACTTCCTGGCGACGCGCACCTACCGCGAGGATCTGGCCGACGCTGCCGAGCGCGTCTGATCGCGCGTGAGATGGGTGGGGCCGTCGGCGTTTCACGCGGACGGCGCCCAGGCCGGCGCGCTAGGATGCGCCGGCAGGAACACCCACCGGCGAATCTCGGGAGAGCGACATGGCGAGCATCGTAAGCGGCGGCCTCGAAGGAACCTCCATCCTCGTGACGGGCGGCGGCACCGGCATCGGTAAGGCCTGCGCGGCGCGCGCGGCTGCCGACGGCGCGGCGGTCACGATCTGCGGCCGCACAGAGTCGAAGCTCGTCGAATCGGCGGAGGTGATCGAGAAGGCCGCGGGCCACGGCGGCAACGTCCAGCTCATCACCGGTGACGTCACCAACGAAGACGACGTGCAGCGCATCCTCGCGAAGGCCCTCGAACCGACCGGCCACCTCGACGGCGTCGTCGCCAACGCCGGTGGGGGCGGTGGCATGGCGCCCTATCACGTGCAGGACACCAGCGAGTTCAAGCGTGTACTCGAACTCAACGTGATCGGCACGTTCTTCTGCGTGAAGCACAGCATCCCGCACCTGGTCGCGAACGGCGGGGGCTCCTTCATCGGCATGTCGTCGATCGCGGGCCACCTGACGCACCTCTACTTCGGCGCCTACTGCGTGGGCAAGGCGGGCATCGAAGAGATGATGAAGAACGCAGCCGACGAGTTCGGCGCTCAGAAGGTGCGCTTCAACGCGATCCGTCCCGGTTTCATCTCGACCGAGATCATGGAAGGCGTCCCGCGCGACTCGAAGGTCTACGCGTCCTACCTCGAGAACACGCCCATGCAGGACGTCGGGGAGCCCGAGGACGTCGCGCACCTCGCGCGCTTCCTGCTCGGACCCGAGAGCCGCTGGATCACCGGCCAGAGCATCAACTGCGATGGGGGCCACAGCCTGCGTCGCGGGCCGAACTTCGGTCAGTTCGCCGAGGCGATGTTCCCGCCCGAGGTGCTCGCCGGGAAGCGTCCCGAGTAGCCGCCGCCGGCTCAGGCGCTGTTCTGGCTCGTGGCCCAGGCCGCGAACTCGGGCAGCGTCGCTTGCAGGCGGAGGCGCGTGATGTCGTCGGTGAGGGCGCCGTCGGCGTCGAACTTCTCGTGGATCTGAGGGACCACGAAGCTCGGCGCCAGGAAGACGGGGGTGAGCGTCCCGACGAGCACGCTGGCGAGCTGCGCGTGGGCGCGCGCGCCGCCCGACGGGGCGATCGAGTGCGCGATGACGAGGGACGGCTTCCCCTTCAGCGGCGAGTTGTAAGCGGGACGCGAGGCCCAGTCGATCAGGTTCTTCACGGGGCCGGGGATTCCGTAGTTGAACTCGGGCGTCACGAAGACGAGCCCGTCGGCGGTGGTCACCTGCTCGAGCAGAGTCTGGACGGGCGCGGGTTTGTCGTCGCCGTCGAGATCCTGGTTGTAGAGCGGGAGCGTTCCGCCGTCGGTCGTTTCGATCTGCGCGCCTTCCGGCGCGGCCGCAGCAACGGCGTCGGCGAGCTTTCGACTGAAGCCCGCGGCACGCAGGCTTCCGACGATCACGAGCAGGTTCATGGAATCTTCCTTTCGGGTGAGGGCGCGAGCGGAGCTCGCGGTGGATTCGACGCACGGGTGCTCCCGCGCCGGCGCAGCATGCGCCAAGCGAACGCCCCGACGAGCAGGGCGCCCGCGAGCAGCAGCCAGGTTTCCCGAGGCTGCTCGGTGAGCCAGCGGAAGGCATGTCCGCCGCCGTAGCTCACGGCGACGAGCCAGGGGAGCATGCCGATCATCGAGCCCAGCAGGTAGTCGCGGAAGCGAACCGGCGAGAGTCCGAGGAACCAGTGCGCTGGGGGGGCGATGAAGAAGACGAGACGCACCAGCACGACCGTCTCGAGTCCGCGCTCTTCGATCCGGGACTCGTAGCGACGGACGTTCTCCGGCAGGCGCGCGGCGACCCAATCGCGACCGATCCAGCGTGCGAAGAAGAAGCCCACCAGCCCGGCCGTCTGGGCACCGAGGAAGTTGTAGAGGAACGCCAGGGAAGGGGGCCAGATCGCGATCGCGGCCAACATGAAGACGACGCCGGGGACTCCAACCCCTTCGAGCCCGAAGAGCGCGACGAACACCACCGGACCCCACGGACCGGCGCCGTCGACGAGGTTGCGGACCGTGTCGAGTTCGAGGTGCGCGTGCAAGCCCGTGCCCCACGCCACGAGAGCCACGCCGACCAAACCGGCCAGGATCGCGAGCCGTTTCACCGGGAGCCGACCACCGTTTCGATCACCCCGGCCGGTTCCGAGGGCAGGGCCGAACCGCGCCAGGCCACCACACCATCCGGGCGGACGAGGGTGAACGGAAGCGGGTAGGCCGCGGACGCCTCGGGGACGGCTTCGATCCGGAGCGGGACCCGCCGTTCCTCGGCCGCCCGCTGGAGCGCATCCGTCCCGTTCGCTGCATCCGTGCAGACCAGCGTGAGGCCTCGGCCGTAGAGATCGAGAATCGAGCGTCCTCCCCGGAGTGACACGTGCGGCGCGCGGCCCCCCGGCTTCGTGGTGGCTTCGTAGACGCGGTTGTCCGAGCGATCGATGGGCGGAGTCCCATCATCGCAGACGATCGGCGAGCTGTCGTAGCGTGTGCCCAGATCGATCTGCGGTTTCACGTACTCGTCACCCCGGGAATCGATCAAGCCGACCCCGAACGCGCGCCGCGCGGTTTCCCCCGCCTCGTCGGTGCGCCAGAGCTCCTCCGTCGGGATCTTGTGGATCGGCAGTGGCGGGCCCAGGCGCTCGGGATCCGGCCCCGAGAAGTCCACGCCCTGGTACCGGAGCAGGTCGAGGGCGGCGAGGCTTCGCTCGGTCTCGTAGCTCTCCTCGAGCAGGCGTGGCCCTCCCCAGCCGCGGAGTGTCGCGTCGAGCTTCCAACCGAGATCGAACGCGTCGGCCATGCCCGTGTTCACGCCGAGACCACCGAAGGGCGTCACGACGTGAGCTGCGTCCCCGGCGAGGAAGACGCGCCCCGCGCGGAACGAGGTGGCGAGGGCCTGACGCGGAGTCCACGCACTCATGGCCAGGATCTCCGCGTCCGGCGCTCCCAGCTCGGCGAGGCGAGCGGCGGTCTTCGCCTCGTCGTCGGCGTCCAGACCGAGACCGTGGATGCGCCAGAGGTGGTGGCCATCGACGGTGATCATGAGGGCTGCTCCGACGGGCGAGGGCGTCGGGCCGGCCTCGGTCCCGAGCAAGAGGTACTGCACGGCGCCGGGGGGCACCTGGTCGGCGACCCGGCGCGAGCGGAAGAAGGCGGAGTGGACGCGCACAGGAATCGCCGGCGGGCCGACGAGTTCGATGCCCAGCGACTCGCGGACGCGACTGCTTCCCCCGTCGCAGGCGACCGCGAAGGCCGCGCGCACCTCGACCCGGCCGCCTTCGGCATCGCGCCCGGCGCAAGCGACGCCACTGCGGGTTACCGACACGGAGTCGATCTGGACGCCGTGGTGAATCGCGGCCGTCTCCGTCGCATGGACCGCCCGTTCGAGAATCGGATCGAAACACGGCTTCGGCGCCCACACTTCCCGTTCGGGAGAGTCGCTGCGATCGCGCGAATCGGCGAGCGCATCCTCGACGCGGCAGACCTCGGCACCGCCGAGATGGGTGAGGCAGACGAAGTCGCCTCCCCAGTCCGGGCGAAACGCTCGGCGCACCTCGTCCGAGAGCCCATGACGTCGGAGCTGTTCCATCGTTCGGACGCCGATGTGGTTCGCGGTGGGGAAGACGGGCTCGCCGGCACCGCGCCGCTCGAGCACCGCGCAGTCGACGCCGCGCGACCCGAGCTCCAGCGCGAGGCACAACCCCACCGGGCCGCCGCCGATGATCGCGACCTGCGTTTCGATCGTGTGGGTGTCTCGACTCATCTCTGGGCACCTCCGAGAGGAGCGGTGGCGTTGGGGCGGCGCGCTCGAGCGCCTACCGGGCGGACAGGGCCGGGGTTCGGGACGCCGTCGCGACGGCGGCGGCCGCGAGGGTTCGCGCTTCGGGCGCCGACACGCCGAGCGCACGCAGTCCGCGCTCGATGGAGCGCTTCGAGACGTCGTCGTCCGCGAGGCCCGCGACGATGCGACGGATCGTCATGACGAGCAGACCGATCGTCTGGTCGAGCGTGGCGTCGTCGGGCCCCGTGTCGAAGCGACCCTCAGCGAGTCCCTCCGAAAGGTCTTCTCGCAGGTATCCATTGATGCGGTTGTAGACCGTCGGCCGGTTGACGAGCCGCAAGACGAGACGCGCCCAGGGCGTGTCGGTGGCTGCGCGGCGCAGGATGACGGCCGAGGTCAGCGCCACCCGAAGTGCCGGGTCCGGGATCGGCTCCTCGGCGGTGGCCGCCGTCGCGGCCAGGGTGTGCAGCTGTTCCTCGGTGACGGCGTCGATCAGGGCATCGCGGTCGGCGAAGTAGTTGTAGAAGGTGCCGACGGCGACTTCGGCTTCCGTGCTCACGTCGCTCGCCGTCAGCGTGTCGCCCTTGGTGGAGAGGACGCGCATTCCGGCGGCGAGCAGCTGCCGACGTGTCCTCTCTTTCTTCCGGTAGCCGCGGGTCCGGCGTGTCTCGGGCATGGAGCCCAGGATGCCCATAAAATGAGTATTTTTCAATATTGAATACTGTTCATTTAGATTCATTTCCAGGGCTCCGCGCTGGCACGATCACCCCGATCGCTTTGCTCCTTTGCGTGCATATGCACTAGTGTGCCCGCATGGATCGTGAATGCAGCGCCTTCAAGGTGCGGCGGCTCTCCCGTCAGGTGACCCAGTTCTACGACCAGGCGCTGCGCGCCGAAGGTCTGCGCTCGACCCAATTCCATCTGCTCACCGTCGTCGGCGAAGAGGGCCCCGTCACGATCGGACAGCTCGCCGAGCGGGTCGGCGCGGAGCGCACGTCGGTCACCCGTGCGGTGCAGGCCGTCGAGACCGGGGGGTGGGTCGCCGTGGGACCCGGTCCCGACGGACGCTCGAAGTCCGTGCGCATCACGCTTGCAGGGCGCGCACTTCTCGACCGCGTCGAACCGGTTCGCAAGAAACAGGAGGCGGCGTTTCGGCGCGCGTTGGAAGGGGTGACGTCGGAACGCTTCCTCGACGACCTGGTTCACGCGGCCGATCGCTTGCAAGACCTCATCGAGCAAGGCGACGAAGCCTGATCCCAACGCGCCCATCGGCACGCGCCAGCCACGAGCCCAAAGACAGGACAAGGAGACCCCCATGGCGATGGAACTGCTGACCTCCCCGACGCCCAACGGCTGGAAGGTGACGATCATGGTCGAAGAGCTGCGCGAAGCGGGCTTCGAGCTCGCCGATCTCACCGTCACGCCGATCGACATCATGAAGGGCGACCAGTTCACGGATGCCTTCACGGCGGTGAACCCCAATCAGAAGATCCCGGCACTCGTAGACGGCGACCGCCACGTGATCGAGAGCTGCGCCATCCTCCAGTACCTCGGGGAGAAGTTTCCGTCCCCGCTGCTGCCGGAAGGAGAGGCGCGCTGGGACGTCCTGCCCTGGGTGTACTGGCAGGCCGCCAATGTCGGACCGATCTTCGGCAACAAGCTCGCCTACACGCGCTACATCACCGACGTGTCCGACGAAGCGCGCGCGCACCCGCTCGAGCGCTTCGGGAAGGAAGCGCGGCGGCTCGCCGGGGTGCTCGATCGCAAGCTCGAGGGGCAGGCCTTCATCTGCGGCGACACGTTCACGATCGCCGACATCGCGGCCTACCCCTGGCTGCGCGGCTGGAAATGGAGCAAGGTCGACATCACGGACCGCCCGAACGTGATGGCGTGGATCGATCGCGTGCGCGCGCGGCCCGGCGTCGGACGGGGGCTCGCGTACGGGGTCCCCGAGGACGAGGTCGATCGCTGGAGCCAGGAACGCCGCGACAGCTATGCCAAAGGAGGCGCCTCGATCGCCTCGAACGATCGCCTGCGTTCGGATCTCTGACCCATCTCGGGCAGCGCGTTTTCACCAGGCCGAGGTCAGGCGAGTCCTGCTCGGCCGCGCCGAACTTCGGCGAGACCCCTTCGAAGAGGAGAGACATGTCCGTTTCGTTCTACGACCTGACGGTCGGCAGCTACGTCCAGATCATCGAGGCCCTGGTCGGCATCCTGGGCAAAGGAGCCGACCACTGTAAGACCGAGGGCATCGCCCTCGACGACATCGTCGCGACCCGTCTCTACCCGGACATGGCCAACTTCCACTTCCAGGTGACCAGCGTGACCCACCACTCGCTGGGTGCGCTGCAAGGGCTCAAGTCGGGCGAGTTCCGCCCCCCGAACTACGAAGCCTGCGACTACGCCGTGCTCCAGACCATGACGGAGGCGACGCTCGACGCGCTGAAGGCGCAGAACCGGGACGAGATCGACGCCCTCGCCGATGGTCAGCTCGTCTTCAAGCTGGGGGGGAACGAGATCCCCTTCACCGCGAAGAACTTCGCCTTGTCCTTCTCGCTGCCGAACTTCTACTTCCACGCGACCACGGCGTACGACGTGCTGCGCATGAAGGGCGTGCCGCTCGGCAAGCGGGACTTCCTCGGGGCGATGAAGGCCGGCGTCTAGTCCTACGGGACCGACGAGCCCGGGGCGAACGCCTCGGCAGCAGGGCAACGTCGCGGCATGGGTCGCCCCCTGCCTGAACCCTGCTCCCGGTACCCGGGCGCGCGCCGCTCCCAGATGATCCAGGAGGCTTGACAGCCCTGGGTTTTCTTGGGATTCTCGTACCGACCGACTAGTCGGTCGGTAATGCCCACCCCATCCACCGCGAGGACTCGCCATGTACGAGACCATCAAGACCTCCGTCGAGGACGGCGTCTTCTTCCTGACCCTCAATCGCCCCGAGGCGCTGAACACGATCGTGCCGCCGATGCCCGACGAGTTCGCCGCGGCGATCGAGGAGGCGACCCGCGACAACGACGTGAAGGTGATCGTCGTGCGTGGCAACGGGCGCGCCTTCTGCGCCGGCTACAACTTCGACGGCGGCTTCCACCACTGGGACGACTACATCTCCACGGAAGGCAAGTGGGACCCGGGGAAGGAGTTCACCTGGTCGACGAACGAGCTCACCGCGCCGACCCAGCAGTTCTTCTCGATGTGGCGCACGTCGAAGCCCGTGATTGCCCAGATCCACGGCTGGTGCGTGGGCGGCGGGTCCGACAACGCGTTGTCCGCCGACATCGTGATCGCTTCCGACGACGCGATCATCGGGACTCCGTATTCCCGCATGTGGGGCGCGTACCTGTCGGGTATGTGGATCTACCGGCTCGGCCTCGCCGAGGCGAAGTGGCGTGCACTGACCGGGCAGCCCTTCACGGGAGCCGAAGCGGCCGAGGCCGGGCTGATCAACGAGGCCGTGCCCTTCGCGAAGCTCGAAGACCGGGTCCTCGAGGTGGCGAACCTGCTGAAGAGTATTCCGGTCTCTCAGCTGCAGGCGATGAAGCTGGTCGTGAACCACGCCTACGAACAGCAGGGCCTCAATGCCGTGCAGACGCTCGGGCCGATCCTGGATGGCATGATGCGCAACACGCCGGACGCCCTCGCATGGGTCGACAAGGTCGAGGCCGAGGGCGTGCGTTCGGCGATCACCCAACGGGACGGCCTGTTCGGTGACTACAGCCAGGCGCCGCCGGACCGCAAGCCCAACCCCAACCACGTCATCAGCCACTGAGGCGTCCATGCCCGCAGCGTCGTCGGTTCCCCGCATCCTCGACTGCGCCGAGGCGAAGTTCGCCGCCGGGGGCTTTGGCGGCACGACGCTCTCGTCGATCGCGAAGGCGGCTGGCCTCGGCAATCCCGGGCTCCTCCATCACTACCCCTCCAAGGCGGCGCTCTACCGGGCCGTCCTGGAGGCGGTGGGGGAGGACCTGGATCAGCGGATGGAAGCGGCGACGGCCGGCGTCGACGGTGTCGACGAACGACTCCGCGCCCTCCTCGGCGTCCTGGTCACGCTCGGGCGCGAACGGCCGACCGCGTTGCGCCTCGTCATGCAGGAGTTTCTCGACGACACGGGGCGGCTCGAGAAAGCGACGGTGCTGCCGCTCGCCGGGGCCGTACGTCGCACACTGGAAGTGATCGAAGCGGGCCAGGGCGCGGGCGAAGTCGACGACGGCGACCCTCTGGCAATCGTCGCCCGGCTGCACGGGACCCTCTTCTACGGGCTGCTCGGGACCACCGTGCTCGGACGCATCCACGTCGAGCCCGGGCAGGGCTGGGCCGAGCGATTGGTGGAGGCGGCTCTCGACGGAGTGCTCGTGACGTCTCCGGCGAGGTCCGGGGCCCGCTAGGCTTCGCCCCGTACGCGCCGCCCGGAAGCGAGCGCGCATTCGAGAGAGAGGGAGCGAACGTGTCGGACGACGTGAAAGCGACGCTGGAGTCCTTCCTCGAACAGGTTCCCTTCGCCCAGTCGTGCGGGATGCGGATCGTCGAGGCGGACGCGAGCGCCGGCACGCTCGTCGTCGAGATGCCGATCGCCGACCACCTCGAGCGGCAACGCGGCTCGGGCCAGTTCCACGGGGGCGCGGTCGCGAGCCTCATCGATACCGCGGGCACGTTCGCGATGATCATGGTGACCGGGTCGATCGTCTCGACCGTCGACATGCGCACCGACTTTCTGCGGCCGGCCGTGGGTTCGTTGCGGGCCGAAGCGCGGGTGCGCAAGGCCGGGAAGCGGATCGGCGTCGTGGACATCGATGTGACCGGGGCCGAAGATCGGGCGGTTGCCGTGGGCCGAGGGACGTTCGCCTCCGTGGGCTAGGCGAGCGCCTACACTGAGGAAGCCGCCCAACACTGGAGGTCGCTCGTGGCGCATTCCGATTCGTTCTCGAAGGTCACCGCGGTCGTCGGCTGGGGGTTGATCGCGCTCGGTCTCGCCGTGTTCGCCATCCGGATCCAGCACGCGGGGGCCTATGCCATACCCGGTGGCGGCAACCTCTTCGGAGGCCTCGGCGCGCTCGTACTCGGCGGGCTGCTCCTGTGGCGGAGCGCGCCGCGCCCGCTCCACTGGTTGGCCCTCGTGACCACGCCCGTGGTGCTCTTCTTCGGTCTCTACGCGACGATGGCCGAGGTCGAAGAAGTGATCTCGCTCTACGCGACCGACAGTGCGGGGCGTCCTGCGGAGCTCCGGCTCTGGATCATCGATCGCGAAGACGGCGCGTGGGTCGGCATGCCGCGCTCGAAGGCGATCGAGCACTCCCTCGACGGCGCGCGCCTCGAGATGCTGCGCGGGGGCGAGACCCAGTGCGTGGTTCCGGTGCTCCACGAGGACCGACCGACCGTCACGACGATCCACGCGCTCAAGGTGGAGAAGTATGGCGTGGCGCAGGCGGCGGCTGCGATCGGCTTCTATCCGCGCGAGGCGCCGGATACCTCGGTGTCGCTCCGCTTCGATCCCTGCCCGCCTGCGGCAACGCCCTCGAGGTAGGGCCGCTTCGCCTCGAAGGCCTCGAGTCGCGCTTGCCGCGCCTCGAACTCCGGTGCCTCCTCGCCGCCTGCGAGTTCGATGGCCGAGCGCTGGTGCTCGACCGCGTCACGGAAGTTCCCTTTCGCCGCCAGCGCGACCGCCATCGTCTCGAGGGTCTCGGGCGTGCGGTCGTGGAGGAACGCATCGCTGGCGAGGTCGACCGCGCGATCGACGTCGCGTCGGGCGGGATCGGGGTGGGTGGCGAGGAGCCACGCGAGCTGAAGCCGTAGATGGACGTCGCCGGGGCCGTGCCGCAGCCCGACCTGCAGCGCTGCGATCGCCTCGTCGCGCTCGCCCCGCTCACGGAGGGAAGGGACGAGTGCGCGGTGGCCATGGGGAATGTCGGGGGCGAGAGCGACCGCCTCTCGGTAGCGGGCGACCGCCGCATCCGAGTCGCCGCGCGCGTCGTGTTGCCGCCCCACGCCGACCATCGAGATCGCGGCGCGGCGACGCATCTCCGGGTCGTCCGGGCGCAGCGCGAACGCCTCCTGGAAGGCTTCGATCGCCTCGGTGTGCCTCTCCTGCCGCGCGAGCGCGAAGCCCAGGTCGCGGTAGAGGTCGGCGCGGACCTCGCCCGAGCTGTCTTCGAGGGCGCTCCGCGCGAGCGCCTCGGCTTCTGGCCAGCGGCGCTCCTCGATCAGAACGGCCAACCGCTCGACGGGGGTCGGCCCGAATACCCAGAGCGCGACTCCGCCCAGCACGAGGAACAGACACAGCAACAGGAGGCGCGCGGGGGTCATGGCGGAGGAACATAGCTTTCGCCCCCCGCGCAGGAGGCGCCGGCTCCCGGACCGGTCACGAAATCGCGGCCCGGGAGTGCGCTTCGTGCGGAATCCCCCATCCTCCCGACGGCGCTGCGCCCCATCGGGCCACGCCGACGGAGGATGCGGGATGACCATCATGCGCGTGAGCCTCGTAGGCGCCTCTCTCGACGCCGAGCGCAAGCAGCAACTCGCCAGCCGACTGATCGCGGCGTTCGCGCGCGTCGAGGTGGGCCAAGACTCCCCGGCCGCCCACGCCGGTTTCCTCGTCCACTTCGAGGAAGTCGCTCCCGAGGATCTCTACATGGGCGCCCAGCGGATGGCCGACGCGGGCGGTTCGGGGCGCGCGGCCGTCGTCACCACCCAGGTCATGGCGGGCCCCTGGACCGACGCCATGAAGGCCCAGCTCTTCGGGGACCTCGAGTCCGTGATCCGCGAAGAGGTCGACATGCCGCGCAGCGGGTCGGGCGCGGACTTCTGGATGACCATCACCGAGGTGCCCGAAGGGGCGTGGGGCTACGGCGGCAAACCGGTCTCGATCGCGAGCCTCGCCCCCGTGTTCAGCGAGGATCGCCAGGCGCGGATTCATCGCTACCTCGAAGATCGCTCCGAGTAGCGCCCGGCCGGTGACTCAGTCGTCTTCCGCGTAGCGGTCGACGAGCTTGCTCGGGTTGCGGCCGTCGACGTAGCCCATGAAAGTGCCGTTCATGAGGTCGTAGCCGAGCATCGCGCGCACGCGCTTCGAGTAGCGCGCGGCGATCTCGGGCGGCACGGCGAGCACCATGTTCTCGATCTGTCGCAGCCAGGGCTGGCAGTACTGGAGCGTGATGCCGAGCCGCGTGGTGTCGGTTTGGTTGGCGCCGCCGCGGTGGAAGAGGGAGCCCTGCCAGATCATCACCGAGCCTGCGGGCATCACCGCCTGGAAGGTGCGGGCGTCGTCGTGGGCGGGAAGTTCGCCGGGCCCCCAGGTGTGGCTGCCGGGAATGATCTCGGTGGCCCCGTTCTCGTCGGTGAAATCGTCGAGGGCCCACATCGTGCTCATGCCTTGGGCGGGTCGGGGTCGCGGCGGCGCGCCCGCGTCGTCGTCGCAGTGGTAGTCCTGGCGCTCCTCGCCCGGGTGCTTGTTGATCGCGAGCCCGCCCCACAAGAGATACGAGGGCATGAGGAACGGGTCGATCAGTGCGAGCACCGCCGGGTGCTCGACCAGCGCGGCGATCGACGGCGCCTTCGCCAGGAGCGCATACACGCGCTGGGTCTTGTGGCCTTCGAAGGGGTTTCGTCCGAAGTGGGTGAGGTGGGGAGCCAGCTCGCCGCGAACCCGCGCGACCTCGTCGCGAGACAGCAGCGAGGGCAGGACCACGTAGCCGTGCTCGCGGAGGTGGGCGAGGGCGGCGGGGTCGGGCTCGTGGGCTTGGAGCGGCGTCGCAGATGAAATGGCGAGACCTCGAGCGAGCGCGTCGAGCGTAGCCCTTCGGGTCGGGCCGCGCCGAGCGAATGACGTCGTTGGTCAGGCGGTCGTGTCGATCGTTTCGACGATCCCGGCCGTGCGTGTGGCCTCCGTCCCTCGCGGAGTGCCGCGACGCCTTGCAGGCCGGGTTGCGAGCGGATCGTCCCTTCTGCAGGCTGGCCCGATGGCCGCCGAATGGTTCCATCGTTCGTGCTCGATCTGCGAAGCGAGCTGCGGAATTCGCGTGCTGGCCGATCGCGACGCGCGCAAGGTGCTCCGGATCGAGGGCAACCCGGACGATCCGATCAGCCAGGGCCACATCTGTCCCAAGGCGACGGCCATGCAGGGCGTCTTCGAGGATCCGGACCGCCTGAAGCGTCCGATCCGCAAGACGCCCAGCGGCGGCTGGGAGGAACTCTCCTGGGAAGCGGCCTACGATTTCGCCGCCGAGCGGATCGGCGCCCTCCAGGCCGAGTACGGCAACGACACGCTAGGCGTCTACATCGGCAACCCGTCGGGCTTCGACGTGGGCTGCCTGCTGTACAACCGCTTCATTCTCGAGTCGCTGCGGACCCCGCGCATGTTCTCGGCGGCGACGATGGATCACTTCCCGAAGCTCTACACATCGCGCGTCCTGTTCGGCAAAGGGTCGATCCTGCCGATCCCCGACATCGATCGCTGCGACTACTTCCTGTGTCTCGGCGGGAACCCGATCGTCTCCCAGGGCAGCCTGATGTCGGCGCCGGGGGTCGCGAAGAAGCTGCGCGCCATCCAGGAGCGCGGCGGCAAG
The DNA here is from genome assembly GCA_039030075.1 of Myxococcota bacterium. Lineage (NCBI taxonomy): Bacteria > Pseudomonadati > Myxococcota > Myxococcota bacterium. Next base: position 24,595 of record JBCCEW010000037.1, read on the forward strand.
CTCGTCGTGGTCGACCCGCGCCGGACGGAGACGGCGGACGTCGCCGACGAGCATTGCTTCATCCGCCCGGGCAGCGACGCGTACTTCCTCTTCTCTCTGGTGCACGTGCTCTTTGCCGAGGATCGCGTGCAGCTGGGTCGTTTCGCCGCGTTCACGGACGGCCTGGAGGCGATCGAGGATCTCGCGGCCGACTTCACGCCCGAGGCGACCGCGGCCGCGACCGGGATCCCCGCCGAGACCACGCGCCGCATCGCCCGCGAGCTCGCCGCGCACCCGCGGGCTTGCGTCTACGGTCGGATCGGCACCTGCACGGTCGAGTTCGGCACCCTCGCGAGCTGGCTCGTCGACGTCGTGAACATCCTGCTGGGGCGCTACGACGAGCCAGGCGGCATGATGTTCCCGCGCCCCGCGACGGGCCAGCACGAGCCGGGCAACCCGATGCCGCCGATTTCGATCGGGCCCTACAAGACGGCGGCGCGGGGCCTGCCCACCGTCGACGGCCATCTCCCGGCCTCGGCCTTCGCCGAAGAACTCGATCCGGAACGTGCGGGAGAGCGGCGCGTGCGCGCCTTGCTCGTCACCTGCGGCAACCCGGTGCTGTCGATGCCCGAGGGCAACCGGATCGCCGAGGGGCTCGCCGGTCTCGAGTTCATGGTGGCCGTCGACATCTACCTGAACGAGACGACGCGCTACGCCGACCTGATCCTGCCGACGGCGCCCCAGCTCACCCACGAGAACTTCGACTTCCTCTGTCAGTCGACGGCGGTGCGCAACCACGTGCGCTACGGCGAGCAGGTCTTCGAACCCGAGCCGGGCGAGAAGCGCTCATGGGAGGTCTACCTCGAACTCGCCGCCCGATTGAACGGCGCCGAAGCGGGCGCCTACGACGACGTGCACGTCATGCAGAACGCGACCCGCTTCGCCGGGAAGCTCGGGCTCGACCCCGACGACGTGATCGCGGCCCTCGGAGCCGAGCGGGGCCCGATGCGGATCGTCGATCTCCAGCTCCGCTGCGGGCCCTACGGCGACCACTTCGGGAAGCAGGCCGAGGGCTTGAACCTCGAGAAGCTCAAGGCCGCCCGCGCTGCGATCGATCTCGGACCCCTCGAACCGCGATTCCCCGACATCCTCCGCACCGAAGGGCGGCGCATCGATCTCGCGGATCGACGGATCACGAGCGACGTCGCGCGCCTGCGCGAGCGTCGGCGGAGCTTCGAGGATCCGAATGGCCTGCGCCTCATCGGGCGACGCCAGATGCGCGGTATGAACTCCTGGCTCCACAACCTGCCGAACCTGGCGAAGGGCAAAGCGCGCTGCACGCTGCTCGTGCATCCGGACGACGCAAAGCGGCACGGCGTGAGCGACGGAGGTCGCGCGGCGATCGAATCGCGCTCGGGTCGACTCGAGGTCGACGTCGAAGTGAGCGACGAGATGATGCCCGGCGTCGTCAGCCTGCCCCATGGCTTCGGTCACGGCGCGGCGGGAACGCGGCTCGGTGTCGCCGCCGAGAAGCAGCCGGGGGTGAATGCGAACGCTCTGACGGACGCGGCGCCCCTCGACGTACCCTCGGGTACCAGCGTCGCGAACGGCATCCCGGTCGAGATCCGCGCGCTCTGATCCCGCCGCGGTCCTCTAGCGAAAGCCCAGCGCCTGCATGTCGACGCGGTTGCGCAGCGGCTCCCCGCGCGCGAAGCGCTGGAGGTTGTCCTCGAAGAGATCGAAGACGTCGTCGACGTAGCGGTCGACCGAGACCGAGGAATGGGCCGACACCCAGAGGTTCGGCGCGTCCCAGATCGGGCTGTCGGCAGGCAGGGGTTCGGTCTCGAAGACATCGAGCGCCGCCGCGGACAGCTGGCCCGAAGCGAGGGCGTCGAGGAGCGCGGCCTCGTCGACCAGCGATCCGCGCGCGACGTTCACGAGCACCGCGCCGGACTTCATCGCGGCCAGGGCCGCGCGGTCGATGAGGTGGTGCGTCTCGGGTGTGGCCGGTGCGGTCACGACGACACCGTCGCACTGGGCCAGCATCTCGTGGAGCCGGTCGGTGCGGAAGATCTTGTCGGCCGCGTCCGGGTCGCCTTGTTCGGGGTTGCGCTTCGTCGCGAGCACCCGCACGCCCATCGCCCGCGCGCGTTGGGCCACCGCCGCACCGATGTGTCCGAGCCCGACGATCCCGATCACCGAGCCGGCGAAGCTGCGCCCGTAGGTGCGCACGTACTCGTGCTTGCGCTGGTAGGCCTCGGCCTCGGGGAAGCGTTTCCAGATCTGCAGGAGCCGACCGATCACGAACTCGGCCATCGACCCGGCGCTGACGCCCGACGCATTGGTCACCACGACCCGGTCGCGGGTGACGCCCGCCGCCACGAACTGGTCGACGCCGGCGCCCAGGCCCTGCAGCCAACGCAAACGCGGTGCGAGCTGCATCAGGTCCTTCGGCGTGTGGAGCTGGATCAGGACCTCCGCGCGCGCGAGCGCCCGGCGCCGCTCGTCCTCGCAACCGACCGCCCAGCGCGGCGGTTCGTCGTGGGGACGGTCGGGGGGCACGGTCACCCAGTCGGTGTCGGGGTCGACGGGCATGCCCACCACCTCGATGCGCGGATCGATGGCCCGCACCCGTGCCACGTAGCGATCGGCGAGCAGGGCGGGGTAGCCGAGGCACACGACGAGGGGCTCGCTCACGACTCCATCCCTAGCGCATCTCCGGGTCGCGCCGGCCATCCCGGGCTGGGGCGAAATTTATCTTGCCAGAAAGCTTTCTCGAAAGTATAAGGGCGGAGGAGGCGCGCGAGCAACGCATGAGCTGGATCGACGAGCTCTCCGAAGCCTGGCAGCGGGAGCACCCGGACTACGACACGGCGACGCTCCCGCCGATGGTGCGGCTGGCGCGGCTGGCTCTGCTGATCGACGGGTTCCAGCACGACGTGCTCGCACCCTATCGACTGAGCGCTGGCGACTACGGGGTGCTGGCGGCCTTGCGCCGCGCGGGGGCTCCCTATCAGCTGAGACCGAGCATGCTCTACAGCCGGCTGCAGCGATCCTCGGGCGGCATGACCAAGACGCTGGGTCGCCTCGAAGAGCGCGGCCTCGTGGCACGCACGCCCGATTCGCTCGATCGACGCGGATCGCTCGTTTCCCTCACGCGCAAGGGGCGGGCGCTGCAAGAGGAGGTGTTCCGCGCCTATCTCGAAGCGACCGAGGACCTGCTCGAGCCGTTCTCCGAAACCCAGCTGAAGGACACGGACCGCGTGCTCGAGGCGCTGCTCGCGCTCTTCGAGGGAAGGGCGGCGTCGTGACCGAGGAGTTCGAGCTCTCGGCCGATACGCCCGAAGCGCTGTTGGAGCTGTTCGAAGCGAAGGGGCTCGGCGACGGGTTGCCGCTCGTTCCGCCGACGCGCGACCGGGTAGATGCGATGCTCGCGGCCTCAGGGGAGGGCGACCTCGACCCCGACGAGGTGATCGCCACCCTCGAGCCGCGGGCGGGGGAAGCGACCCGGCGTGCGGTCGCGATCAACGCGGTGCTGGCCGGTTGTACTCCGGGGGTCTTGCCCGTCCTGGTGAGCGCCGTGCGCGGGCTTGCGCGTCCCGAGTTGAACCTGCGGGGGGTGAACGCCACCACCCATCCGGTGGCGCCGCTCCTGATCGTGCACGGGGCGGTCGTCGCCGAGCAGGGCTTCAACGCGGGGCTCGGGACGTTCGGTCCGGGCCATCGCGCGAACGCGACCGTCGGCCGGGCGATCCGCTTGATCCTGATGCACATCGCTGGCGCCCGGCCCGGTGCCGGTGATGCCTCCAGCCAAGGACAACCGTCGAAGTACACCTACTGCATCGCCGAGAACGAGGGCGCCTCACCGTGGGAGACCTATCCGCGCAGCGTCGGCGTCGAGGCTCCGAGCGCGGTCACCCTCCACTGCGGTGAGAACCCGCACAACTTCCACGACATGGAGAGCGAGGCGCCCGAGGCGATCCTCGACAAGGGCGCGAGCGTGATGGCGACGCTCGGGTCCAACAACGCGCCCGTGTCTTCGGCCGAGTTCTTCGTGGTGCTCGGTCCCGAGCACGCGGCGACGATCGCGGGCGCCGGCTGGAGTCGGCGCGACGTGCAGTCGTATCTGTACGAGCGCGCGCGGCTGCCGGCTCCCGTGCTGCGCGGTGCCTTCGACGTCGTCCAACATCGTCCTTGGCACCAGGCGTTGCCCGCAGATGCGCCACTCCCGATCACCGATCACCCCGACAACCTCCGCGTGCTCGTCGCCGGTGGGGCGGGGAAACACTCGTGCGTCATCCCGAGCTGGGGGATGACCCGCAGCGTGACGCTGCCCGTCGAAGCCTGAACCGCGCGGGCCGCACGCTGGCCCGGGCGAAACGGACCGCGCAACGGTCCGAGAGGAGCCTCCATGAAGATCCTGTCTCCCGAAGGCACGGTGGGGACGCGCGGGGTCGTACTCGCAGCGCCGCCCGCGCAACTCGCCGGCCGACGCATCGCGGTGCTCGACAACGGCAAGCCCGGGGCGGCGCTCGTGATGACGCGCATCGCCGAGCGGCTGGTCGAGCGCGCGGGCGTCGAGTTCGTGGGCCTACACCGCAAGCGCACGGCCGCGACCCCCTGCGAAGAGGGATTGCTCGGCGAGATCGCCGACGGCGCGGACCTCGTGCTGACGGGGCTGGCCGATTGAGGCTCGTGCACGTCGTGGAGTCTCCACGACACGGCACGGTTGGAAGCCCTCGGTCGACCCACGGTGGTCGTAGCGACCGAGCGGTTCGCGGATCTCGCCCGGCAGTCGGGCCAGGAGATCGGGCTCGATGACGCGCGCCTGGTGGAGGTCGCGCATCCGGTGGGAGGCGTCCCCGAGGAGGCACTGCGCAGGCGCGCCGAGTCGGCGACGGACGGTGTGATGCAGCGGCTCCTCGGCCGCGTGGGAGGAAACGATGGGTAGGTTCGGGCACTACGTAATCGATGCGGATGGGCACGGCGGCGAGCCGCTGGGCTGGCGCCGGCGAATCCCGGGGAAGTTCACTGCGACGATGCGCGACTACGTCGCGAGCATGCGCGCCCAGTACGCGAGCGTCCCGGGCGCGGGCCAGCGTGCCGCGGACGCGAGCCCGGCGATTCCCGGCGAGGACGATCTGGAGTTCGCGGTGCCCACCCAGCCGGGCATGTTCGACGCGGAGAAGCGTCTGCCGGACATGGATCTCGAAGGCATCGACGTCGCGGTGCTCTTTCCGCCCGGCTCCGGAGAGGAGTGGGCGATGGACGACGTGGACTTTGCCGTGGCGCTCTGCCAGACGCTGAACGATGCCCGGGCCGAGTACGCGAGCGTTGCGCCCGAGCGTCTCAAGCTCGTCGCGAAGCTCCCCATGATGGAACCGTCGGCGGCCGCCGAAGAGCTCGAGCGCTGCGTCACCCTCCACGGGTTCGTCGGCATGGTGACCGCGACCCACATCCGCGACAAGAATCTGGACGACCCGAGCTTCGACGTCGTCTGGGAGACCGCTCAGCGCTACGGCGTGGCCGTGTGTACCCACGGCGGCGGCCAGGCGCCGGGTCAGACGCCCTTCGCCATCGATCGCTTCGACACCCGCCTGGGCGTGCACGCCCTCACCCATCCGCTCGGCGCCATGCAGGCCGTGTTCAACTTCACGGTGGGCGGGATCCTGGCCCGCTTCCCCGAGCTGCGAGTCGGCTTCCTCGAGGCGGGGGTGGGCTGGTTGCCCTTCTGGCTCGAACGTCTCGACGAGCACTGGGAGCTGATGCCCGACCAGGCGCCCGGGATCGATCGACCCCCGTCCGAGTACTTCCTCGGGCGCTGCTTCCTGACCACCGAGCCCGACGAGAAGATGGTTCCCTACGTGTTCGAGAGCGTGGCGGAGGACATCGTCTGCTACTCCTCGGACTACTGTCACTTCGATTGCGCGTTTCCCGACTCGGTGAGCATTCTCGAGAAGCGCAGCGACCTGAGCGATCGGGTGAAGCAGCGGCTCTTCTCCGCGAACGCGGCGAAGCTCTACTCCCTGGAGCCGCCTGCGTGAGCCTGATCGCGTGATCGATACCCACACCCACGTGATCGCGGCGGACCACGGGCGCTACCCCCTCGACCCTCGCCCGCTGTCGGGGCCGTGGTATCTGGAGGCGCCCCACACCGCCGAGGAGCTGGCGGCCTGCATGGACGACGCCGGGGTCGAACAGGCCGTGTTGGTGCAGGCGGTGGGCGCCTACAGCTACGACAACGCGTATGCGGCAGACGCGGCGCAGTCCCAACCGGCTCGTTTCGCGAGCGCCTGCTGCATCGACGCCACTGCTGACGCGGCGGTCGACACGCTGCGCCATTGGGTGCGCGACCGCGGCATGCACGGCGTGCGGCTCTTCGCCCTCGCGCGCGAGGCGCCGTCCTGGCTGGTCGATTCGCGCACCTTCCCGCTCTGGGAAGAGGCGGCCGCACTCGGCATCCACGTGATCGTGACGATCTTTCCCCACCAGCTCGGCGAGCTCCGCGACGTACTGCGGCGGTTTCCCGAAGTGCGCGTGTCCCTCGATCACTGCGGGTTTCCGGAAGCAAGTGCGCCAGAGCCGCTCTTCGCGCTGGCCGCAGAGGCGAACCTCCTGTGCAAGGTGTCGTCGGTCGTGCTCGAGTCGGCCGGGGAGGGCGCCGAGGCCTTCGTAACCACCCTGGTGGGGCGCTTCGGAGCCGAGCGCGTCATGTGGGGGTCCGACTTCTGCCAGACCCATGACCGTCCCTACCGGGCGCTGGTCTCCCTTGCGGAACGCTGCTTTGCAGGCCTGACGTCGTCCGAACGCGAACGTTGCTTCGTCTCGACGCCGCGCTCGGTCTGGCCGAGCCTTCGCTAGCGGGGCGGGTCGAAGCCAACCCCGGAGGACGCGTGGATACCCAGGCGGAAGATCGACAGCGCGCAGGCGACCCGAAGCCGCCCTCGCGTCTCAACACGGCCTACGTGCTGTGGATGGTCTTCCTGGTGATGATCTTCAACAACGTCGATCGCACGATCCTCTCGATTCTCGTGCGTCCGATCCAGGCCGAGTTCCAGCTCAACGACACCCAGATGGGCTGGCTCCTCGGGCCGGCCTTCGCGCTGGTCTACTCGGTCCTTGCCCTGCCTCTCGGCCGCTACGCCGACGCGGGGGGCGTGCGCCGCACGATCGTCGCCGTCTGCCTGTTCGTCTGGAGCGGCTTCACGGCGGGCACCGCGCTCGCGCAGAGCTACTGGCAGATCTTCCTGATGCGGATGGGCGTGGGCGTCGGCGAGGCGGGAGCCACCGCACCCAGTGTCTCGATGCTCTCGGACATCCTGTCGCCCGCCGCGCGTGCGCGGGGCATGTCGGTGATCTCGATCGGCGCCGTCACCGGGATGGGCATCGGCATGATCTTCGGTGGCTGGATCGAGGAGCTCCACGGTTGGCGCGTGGCGTTTCTCGCGGCCGGCCTGCCGGGCATCGCCCTCGCGATCCTGTTCCGGCTCACGATCCGCGAGCCGGTGCGAGGTGCGAACGAGGGCCGCAGTGCCGCCCAGAACCCCGAGTTCCTGCCCGCCCTCCAGTTCCTGATGGGCTCGCGGACCTACCGCTTCATCCTGCTCGCCAACGCCTTCGCCCTGTTCGCCGCGATGGGGCGGAACCTGTGGGAGCCCTCGTTCCTGATCCGCAGCTATGGCCTCACCGAGTTCACGGCCGGCACCTGGTACTTCCTCACGAGCCCGGTGCCGTCGATGTTCGGGATCTTCCTCGGCGGCACCCTCGCCGACCACTTCGGGCGTCGCGACAGCCGCTACTACATGTGGGTGCCGGCGCTGGGTCAGCTGGCGAGTGTGCCGCTCCTGGTCGCGTTTCTTCTCTGGCCCGTGGACGACACGATCCCGCTGCCGGGGTTCCTGACGATCGCCGGGCTCCAGGCGTTGCCGGTCGCCTTCGTGCTCAGCTTCGTCGGTTCGATTCTGGGATCGTTCTTCACCGCGCCCTTCATCGCGACGATCCAGGGCGTCGCCCCGCTACGCATGCGCGCGTTCGCAGCCGCGGTGTCCTCGTTGATCAGTACGCTCGTCGGCCTGACGGCGGGACCCTTGCTCGTCGGAGCGGTCTCGGATGCGTTCACTGCGCGGTTCGCCCATGAAGCACTGCGCTACTCGCTCCTCGTACCCACCCTCGCGCCACTCTTCGGCGTGCTGGTCTGCTTCCTCGGCGCGAACAGCGTCGGGCGCGACATGGACCGGGTGAGGGCCGCGAATGTGTAGTCGCAGCGGCCCGCGACACGCGGTCCAGTCCCGCTGCGCGCGTTTTGACGCGCTGCATCAGGCGGAGTGTCGTCGTCTTCATGCGCATTCGCGACAGCCGCGGGTGCTACCTTGCTGTGCGCTTTAGAACCCTGCCGCCAGCTCCCCCAACCCAGAACCCGGAGAACTTCGATGAGCCCTGCCGCCGAGTACACGATTCAAGGTCAGACCGTGCGCATCCCCTGCGTGGTGCGCGATGCATCGTCGGGGACCGCCCTCTACATGGTCGATGCGGCGGCGGCCCAGAAGCTCGTCCCGAGCGCATTCGAGGTGGTGGAAGCCGCTCCGGGCCAGACCCAGGCGACGGTCGTGATCGTCGACTATCGCGACAACGACCTCGGCGACTACGACGAAGTGGGCATCGTCTTCTTCGTGCGCCCGGCGGGCCAGCCCGACGCCGAGATGGGCTCGTACATCTACAAGCTCCCCGTGAACCAGGGCTTCACCTGCGAAGCCGGGGTCGAGATCTGGGGCTTCCCGAAGACGGTGGAAGAGATCGATTTCAACTACGCCGAGACGAGCGCCACCTGCCGGCTGTCGATGGGCGGCCGGCACGTGCTGACGCTCACCGTGCCCCGCGGCGGCGATGGCACCACCGATGACACGGCGGCGACCGGCTACACGATGATCGAAGGCATTCCCCACAAGAACGAATTCACCCGCGGTGGTTCCGGCGAACAGACGATTCCGGGCGGTGAGGGCGTGGTGCTCGAGTTGGGGACCCACCCTCTCTCCGACGAGCTGCGCTCGCTCGGCCTCGAGGGTGCCACGCCGGTGCTCTCCGCCTGGTCGGAGCACATGCGCGGGAGTTTCGGCCAGAGCGAGAAGCTCTAGACGGCACCGACACGATCAGGGCGGGCCGTCACCGTTCGCAGCATTCCCAGCTACCCATGAAGGCAGCTACCAGAGAGGGACAGGACCATGGACGCACGCACCTTCGGGCGCGACATCGCCCACATCAACCTCACAGCGGGGACGGTCGAGAAGCGGCCGGCGCCGGAAGGCTGGGTCCAGAAGTACATCGGCGGCCGCGGTCTCGGCGTGCGCTACGTGCTCGAGAACGGCGCGGACGTCGACCCGCTCTCGCCAGAGAACATCCTCTGCTTCATGAACGGTCCGCTCTCGGGCAGCGAGACCAGCATGAGTGGCCGCTGGGCCGCGGTGACGAAGTCGCCGCTCACGAACACGGTCACCGACAGCCACCAGGGCGGCTGGAGCGCCGCGCGCGTGCGCTGGGCCGGCTTCGATGGCCTCGTCTTCGAGGGGAAGGCCGAGACGCCGGTCTACGTATTCATCGAAGACGGCGAGATCTCCATCCGCGACGCGAGCGACAGCTGGGGGAAGGGCATCCACGAAACCGTCTCCTTCTACCAGGAACGCTACGGGGCGAAGAACCTCTCGGTGAATGCGATCGGTCAGGCCGGCGAGAACCTCTCGCGCTTCGCGGTCTGGGTCAACGAGGACGATCGCGCCTTCGGTCGCGGCGGCACCGGCGCCGTTGGCGGCAGCAAGAATCTGAAGGCCATCGTCGTCCGCGCGGCCCACAAGAAGAGCACCGTGCCCGACAAGCAGCAGTGGACCGGCGCGCGAAAGCTCGCGCTCGACACGATCCGCGACGAGAAGAACATCACGAGTCCGCGGAAGGGCGGCCTCTCTCTCTACGGCACGAACGTGCTCATGAACGTGACCAACAGCATCGGCGCGCTCGGGGTGCGGAACAGCCAGCTGACTTCCTTCGGTGAGCGGGCGGAAACCCTGTCGGGCGAGTACGTCGAAGAGCACCTGCTCTCCGGGAACCCGACCTGCCATGCGTGTCCGGTCGCCTGCAAGAAGGAGGTCGAGATCACCGACGGCCGCTGGAAGGGCCTCAAGATGGAGAGCGTCGAGTACGAGCCGGCCTGGGCGCTCGGCGCCAACTGCGACGTCGACGACGTCCGTTCGGTCGCGAAGCTGATCGACCAGTGCAACGACTACGGCCTCGACCCGATCGAGCTGGGCAACGTCTACTCGGTCTTGATGGAGTGCAGCGAGGCCGGGCTGACCAACGGCGAATCGCTCGCGTGGGGCGACGACGACGCCATGGTCGATCTGACCGAGAAGCTCGCCCTGCGTCAGGGGATCGGCGACCAGCTCGCCGATGGCGCCGTGATCGCGGCCCGCAACCTCGGACGCCCCGAGGCGGCGATGGCGGTGAAGGGCCAGGCGGTGCCGGCCTACGACCCGCGCGGTTTGAAGGGCATGGGCCTCGGCTACGCCACCAGCAATCGCGGCGCCTGCCACCTGCGGGCCTACGTCGCCGCGGCCGAGCTGGGCGTGGTCGACATCGAGGCCGACCCGCTCGAGTGGAAGGGGAAGGGCGAGCTCGTCCGCATCTTCCAGGACCTCGCTGCCTTCTCGGACAGTCTGGACCTCTGCAAGTTCAGCGCCTTCGCCCAGGGAGCCGACGAGTACGCGGTCCAATGGAGCGCGGCGATGGGAATCGAATGCACGGCGGACGACGTCATGAAGGCGGGCGAGCGCGTCTACAACCTCGAGCGCTACTACAACAACCTCGCCGGCTTCGGTGCGGGGAGCGACACGCTCCCGAAGCGGTTCACCGAAGAGGCGTCCACCCTCGCCGGATCCAAGGGGCACGTCTCCGAACTCGACCAGATGCTCGTCGAGTACTACGCCGTGCGCGGCTGGGAAGACGGGGTCGTGCCGGCCGCGAAGCTCGCCGAGCTCCAGATCCCGTAGTCGGCGGTCGCTGCCAGCCTCGTCCGGAGCCCGTTACGGCTAGCCCCCGGCGACCGCCGGGATGAACTCGATCGTGTGATGCGTGTCGACGATCGTGTCGAGGCCGTCGACGAGGTACTTCGAGCTGCGCCCGTCGACGAAGACGTGCACGTAGCGATTCAGTTGCCCGTCGTCGTCCAGGACTTCTGCGGCGAGGTCCGGGTAGGCCGCGACCACCGCGTCGACGACGGCGCGCAGGGAGCACGACTCGGGGACCGAGACCTCGACGTGCTTCTGTCCCACGATCTTGCGCAGGGTGGCGAAGAAGCTGACCCGCATGGGGCGAGTGTAGACCAGGTCGCTCGTGCCCCCGTCCGGTGGCTTCGATGGTGGATCAGCGCGGCGTGTACTCGACTTCCATCTTCTGGATGGCGTCGAACCAGACCGTGGTGAGGCGCTCGGGCGGCCCGACGACGCGGATGTCCGGCAGCCTCGTCAGGATCTCGGTGAAGAGCACGCGGAGCTGCATGCGCGCCAGGCGCGCGCCGAGACAGAAGTGGTTGCCGCTGCCGAAGGCGAGATGTTCCTTCGCGTTCTCGCGCGTGATGTCGTAGCGGCTCGGGTCCGGGAAGACGTCCTCGTCGCGGTTGGCCGACACGTAGGACAGGTAGACCTTGTCGCCCTTGCGCAGCTTCTTCCCCCGGAGCTCGAGATCCTGGGCCACGGTACGTCGGAACTGCATCACCGGAGGCGAGTGGCGCAGGGTTTCTTCGATTGCGTTGGGGAGCAGCCCTTCGAGGTCGCTCATGAGCAGCTCCCGCTGGTCGGGATGCTTCGAGAGCAGCCGCATGAAGTGGTTCGACGTGTTGCGCGTCGTTTCATGGGAGGCGATCGAGAGCGTGGTGAAGAACTGGGCAATCTCCAGGTCGCTGAGCTCGGAGCCTTCGACCTCGCCGTTCGCGTAGCGGCTCACGAGACCGTCGTCGGGGTGGTCTCGCTTCTTCGCGGCGAGATTGAGCGCGTACATCGCCAACCCCCCCACGGCTCCCTGGTGCTCCTCGGCGGTCTTTCCCTCGGGCGTCGCAGCGGCGGTCGAGAGGTCGAAGATCAGCGCTCGATCCTCGAAGGGAACCCCCATGAACTCGCACATCATCTGGATCGGGAGATCCCAGCTCAGGTCCATCACGAAGTCGCAGCGGCCCTTCGAGGCGATGCCGTCGACGATCTCCTTCGCCTTGGCGGCGATGATGGGCTCGAGCTTGTCGGTATTCCGGGGCGTGAAGGGCGGTGCGATCAGCTTGCGATAGCGGGAGCTGTCCGGGGGGTCCATGCCCATCATGCCGGCGCGCTGGTTGTCGAGGGCGCCCTCGACGTTCTCGAGGTCCCAGAGCACGGGGCCCCCGAGGTGTGACGAGAAGGACTCGTAGTCCTTGGACGCCCGCACGACGTCGTCGTACTTCGTGAGGACCCAGAAGCCACGTTGCATGGAGGGGCGCTCCATGCGCCCGGCATCCGTCAGCTCGTTCCAATGGACCGGGTCTTCGCGCCGCAGGGCTTCGAAGTACTCGACGGGTGCGCCTTCGTGGCGCGCGACGTTGTGCGGATCGGCGAGATCGACGTCTCCGGGCTTCATGGTCGGACTCCTTGGGGGTTGGAGAGGAAAGACGCGTGCGCGTCGGTCAGTTCGTCCAGGGCAGGGGGCGGGAGGCCGCTCCGGGAAGGAAGCCGCGCAGGATGCTCTGCATGCCCACCGCGATCTCCTCGACCGACTTCCCCAGATAGAGCTGGTTCGCGAGGGCCAGGGAGGCGAGCCCCTGCAGGGCGGCCCACGTGACGTGGGCGATCAGTTCGGGGTCGCCCTCGAGGTGCCCCTGTTCGACGAGCCGACGGATCGGTGCGGAGCAGGCCTCCCACGCGCGTTGCTGCGCGGCGCGGGTCGCGTCCGACACGACGTCCTGCCGCATCTCGAACATGATCCGGAACGTTTCCGGGTTCTCGAAGGCGAAGCGCAGATAGGCGGTGCCGAAGTAGGGCGTGCCGTGCGCATCGTCCGGGTAGTCGTGGAAGAAGCTGGCCAGGCGATCGAATCCCTGCCCGCGCACGGCATCGACCAGATGCGACTTGTCCTGGTAGTAGCGGTAAGGCTTGGCGTAGCTGCAGCCCAGGCGCTTCGCGAGGCGACGCAGGGTGAGGCTCGCGACTCCGTCTTCTTCCACGAGTTCGAGCGCGGCGGCGGCGGCGGTTTCGCGGAACGCCTCGACTTCGCTCTCGGTGCGCTGGGGTCTGGCCATGGATTCTCCGTTGACCCCGAATGGATATCATTGTTAAATTAACATTGTCAACACTGATTCGATCCAGCGCGCCCACGCGCCCTGGGCGCCCAGACCGACCTTGGGCCCAAAACAGGAAAGGGACCGCCATGTCCAGCTCCGTTCATCCCGCGATCGCCGTCGGCCACGTCGCCGTCATCACCGGCGGTGCCAGCGGCATCGGCCTCGCCACCGCGGAACGTCTCGTCCGCGAGGGGCTCCGCGTCTGCGTCGCCGACCGCGACGAAGAGGCGCTTTCGGCGGCCGCGGACCGACTGGGCGCGGTAGGCGAGGTGCTCACCGAGTCGGTCGACGTGTCGGACGCCGCTTCGGTGGATGCGCTCGCCAACCGGGTGGCCGACCGGCTGGGCCCCGTGTCGGTTCTGATGAACAACGCGGGCGTCGGCGGCGGGGGTGACGCGCTCTCGAACCCCGAGGGTTGGCAGCGGGTCCTCGGCGTGAATCTGTTCGGCGTGATCCACGGGGTACAGCGTTTCGTTCCCGAGATGGTGGCCAGTGATCGCCCGGGCCTCGTGATCAATACCGGCTCGAAGCAGGGCATCACCCAGCCTCCGGGCGATACCGCGTACAACGTGAGCAAGAGCGGCATCAAGAGCCTCACCGAGGGGTTGGCCCACACGCTGCATCAGCAGACGGAAGGTCGCGTCTCTGCGCATCTCCTCGTCCCCGGCTTCACCTACACCGGGATGATCCAGCGCTTCCTCAAGGAGAAGCCGCCGAGCGCCTGGCTGCCCGAGCAGGTGGCCGACTTCCTCTTCACGTCGCTCGAGCGCGGTGACTTCTACATCCTGTGCCCCGACAACGACGTGACGCGGGAGATGGACGAGAAGCGCATCCTCTGGAACACCTACGACATGATCGAGAACCGGCCGGCTCTCTCGCGCTGGAACCCCGCCTTCGAAGCGGAGTTCGAAGCGTTCATGAAGCGCTGAGGGGCGGGCATGCAAGGCACGGCTCCGATCCAGCTCTACAGCATGATGATCTGCCCGTTCGCCCAGCGCACGCGGATCCATCTGGAGTTGCTGGAGCTCCCCTACGTGCTCGAGGATCTCGACATCTGTGCGCCGCGCCCGGACTGGTTCCTGGCCTTGAATCCGGCGGGACAGGTGCCCGTGATCGTCCGCGGTGACGACGTCGTCTCCGACTCGAGCGTCGTCTCCGAGTACCTGCAGGAGATCGCGCCGTCGCCGTTGCCCTTCGGCACCTCGGCGGTCGAACGGGCGCGCCAGCGCGGGTTCGTCAAGTACGTCGACAGCCGTTTCCTACCCGCGATGTACCTGCTGCTCGCGGCGCGCACGCCGGACGAACGGGAGCAGCGCATCGCCGCCGCGCTCGAGACCTTTCGCTGGCTGGAGGACTTCCTCGTGACGCCTTCGAGCGGCACGCCCTTCATCAACGGCGAGTTCGGCGTCCCCGAGGTCGCGATCGCGCCCTTCCTGCTGCGCTACGAAGTCGTTCGCTACTACCAGGACTTCGAGCTTCCCGAGAGCGGCGCGTTCGATCGCGTGATCCGCTGGCGCGACGCGATGCTCGCCCTGCCGGTGGTCCAGAAGACGGCCGAGTCGATTCCCGATCTGATCAAGCTCTACGAGGACTACACGATCGGCTCCTACAACGGCGCGGTGCCGCCGGGCAAGGAGCGAAGCTCGCTCGATCTCGCTGCGCCGCTGGCGGAGCGGCCGATGCCCGGCCGCGCCGCGTCCGTGCGTTGAGCCCGAGCGACACCCGAAGGCAGGAGACCCCATGATCCGCGTTCCCGTTTGCATCATCGGTTGCGGCCCGATCGGGTTGACGGGAGCGCTGCTGCTCTCGCGCTTCGGCATCCGGACGCTGCTGCTCGAGCGCCGGGGGGCGCTCAACACCCATCCGCGCTCGCGCTTCGTCGACACGAACACGATGGAGCTGCTGCGCGAGCTCGGCGTCGAGAAGGAGGTCGAGGCGACGGGCCTCGGGCCCGACTGGACCGAGGTCGACCGCTGGGCGTTCACGCTCGCCGACCGAGAATACGCCCGGATCCCGAGCCCGACCTTCCACAGCGTTCCGCGTTCGACGAGCCCGTGCCTGCCCGTCATGACGGCCCAGGACCACGTGGAAGCCGCTCTGATCGCGAAGGTCCGCGCCGACCCGAACATCGACCTGCGATTCCACACCGAAGCACGCGACCTGGAGCAGATGGCGGACGAGACGCGGCTGCGAATCCATCAGCACGAGACCGGCGAAGAAGAGGAGGTCGTTGCGGACTACACGATCGGAGCCGACGGGCCCTCGACGTCGACGCGGGCGGTGATCGGCAGTGCGCTCGAGAGCGACCCGATGGCGATCCACTCCCAGGACGTCATCTTCGACGCCGATCTCTCGAAGTACGTGGGGGATCGCAAGGGCGCGCTCCTCTACGCGACGCCACGGCCCGGCATCGCCGTGATCTTCCAGCCCCTCGACGGCGTGCGGCGCTGGCGTTGCCAGGTGAACATTCCGACGCCGGAGTTGCTCTCCGAGGCCGAGACGATCGAGCGGATCAAGGAGGCATTGGGCACCACCGACGACGTCCCGATCCAGATTACGAGCCTCTCGCTCTGGCAGCCGACGCCCGGGTGCACCTCGCATTTCTCGAAGGGGCGCATCTTCATCGCGGGAGACGCGGCGCATGTGGCCGTCCCGACCGGTGGGCTGGGAAACAACACCGGCTTCGCGGGGATCCGGAACCTCGCCTGGAAGCTCGCCTTCGTCCTGCGCGGCATCTCGCCGGCGAGCCTGCTCGAGAGCTACCAGGAGGAGCACAAGCCCTTGGCCCTGTCGCGGATCGACGTGGGCGTGACGATCACCCGCGCCATGATCCCGATGATGTTCAAGGCGACGGGTGGCGAGGATGTTCGCGAAGACGTCCACGCGACGCGCTACTACGGCAACTACGACGGCGCGCTCCTCGGCTTCGAGCTGAAGTCGGATTGGATCGCGACGGAAGCCGCGCCTCCGCCGACCGTGGAAGACCCGATCACGGATTTCGTTCCGGTCGTCCGTGCCGGGCGCCGTGCACCGCACGTCTGGGTGGACGCAGCCGAGTCGACGTCGCTGCTCGACCGCTTCGGTGCGGGCTACGTGCTCGTCCTCGGCGCTCGGGTCGACGCGAAGCCCTGGGCCGATTGCGTCGAGGCGCTCGCCCGAACCGAGCTGCCCCTCTCGATCGAGATCCTTCCCGAGATGCCGAAGGAAGCGCCCTACGCCAATGACGTCCTCGTGCTCGTGCGGCCCGACGGCATCATCGCCGACCACTGGGGGGATGGCGCAGTCGCCGAGGCCCAACGACTCGCCCGTCTGTCCGAGCGCCTGCCGCTGGGGTAGGGGCTAGGCCACGCGGTAGCGGAGGGTCTCACCGCCCAGGAAGATCCGCAGGGCCGCCGCGCCCTCTCCGTCCCATTCGGGGGGCGACCAGGGCTCCGCGACGAGGCGCACGCGGCCCGGGTTCCGAGGCAACCCGTAGAAGTCGGCGCCGAAGTGGCTCGCGAAACCTTCGAGGCGGTCCAGGGCTCCCGCCGAGGCGAAGGCTTCGGCGTAGGCTTCGAGCGCGATGGGAGCGCTGTAAATCCCCGCGCAGCCGCAGTCCGACTCCTTCGCATGGCGGAGGTGCGGCGCGCTGTCGGTGCCGAGGAAGAAGCTCGGGTCGCCCGAGGTCGCGGCGGCGAGCAGCGCCTGGCGGTCGTGCTCCCGCTTCAAGACGGGCAGACAGTAGTGGTGCGGCCGCAGCCCCCCCGCGAACAGGGCGTTGCGGTTCAGGAGCAGGTGCTGGGGCGTGATCGTGGCCGCGACACGCGCGGGCGCAGCCCGCACGAACTTCGCCGCCTCGCGCGTCGTGATGTGTTCGAACACGACGCGCAGCGCCGGGTAGCGGTCGATCACCGTCGAGAGGGTCTCTTCGAGGTAGACGCGCTCCCGGTCGAAGACGTCGGTTTCGGGTGCGGTCGTCTCGCCGTGGACGAGGAGCGGTAGACCCGACGCGGCCATGGCCTCGAGGACCGTTCCGAGCGCGACGAGGTCCGACACCCCCTCCGAAGAGTGGGTGGTCGCGCCCCGCGGATACACCTTCACCCCGGCGATGTGCGGCGACTTTGCGGCGGCCTCCACCTCGGACACCGGCGTCTCGTCGGTGAGGTAGAGGGTCATCAGTGGCTCGAAGGATGCGTCCGCAGGACACGCGGCGAGGATCCGATCGCGGTAGGCGAGGGCGCGCTCGACGGTCGTGACGGCGGGCACCAGGTTGGGCATCACGATCGCACGCCCGAAGCGACGCGCGGTCGCGGGGACCACCCGCTCCAGGAGGTCGCCGTCCCGCAGGTGCAGGTGCCAGTCGTCGGGTCGGGTGATCTCGAGGGAGGTCGGGCTCTCGGGCACGGTGCGGGTGGCTCCGGTTCCCCGCTCGAACGCGAGGCGCGGCGAGCATACCCGCGGCCCGCGGCGCCTTCATCCCGACCGGGTCGACCGTTGGTGCTCCCGCCGGCGACCCAGCAGCCTCGTCAGCGCGAAACCGGCGACAAGCAGCACCCCGGCGTCCGGCTCGGGCAGGGTTTCGAGTCGGATCGAAACCCCGCCGCGGTTGTCGAGGACCTGGTCTTCGACGAGCGAGAAGTGGACGCGCTGTGGCTGCGTCAGGGTGAACGCGACCTGCTTCGAGGAGGTCCCGTCGAACGCCTGCTGGGCGCTACTCGCGGAGACCGGGAGACCGGTACCGAAGCCCGGGTCCAGCTCCGGACGCACCGCATACGCCGTTCCCCAGAGTGCGGCCGGACCCGGCGACCAGCCCAGGAAGCGGGCATCCGCGTCTTCCGCGGCGCTCACCAGGGTCAATTGGTAGTCCCCGGCTTCGAGAAAGACGCAGAGACCGTGATCTTCGTCGGCGGGGCTGCCGAAGCGGGCGGCGTCGAGGTTCAACACCCGCGGTACGAGGGGAAGGGTGCAGCCCGCCGTGTTCGCGATCTCTTCGTCGTCGAGGGCGCGGCGATAGAACTTCACGTCGTCGATGAGACCGTGGAACGGACGCAAGAGGTTCGTCGAAGCCCCCTGGCGCCAGAGACCGATCGCCATGGGATCCGGGAACGGGCTGCCCGGCTGGAGCGGGCCGTCGTTGCCCATCGAGCTGATCGGATTCTCCCCCGAGAACACCCCGTCGACGTAGAGGCGTGCGCGCCGGTCCTCGAGATCGCGGACGAGAACGATGTGGTGGGGGGCCCCATCGGACAGATCCGCGGTCCCGTGCGGGGGTTCCGTTCGACCCACACCGACGGTGTCGGCGAAGAAGCCCGAGCCGAAGCCCTCGGGCCGCAGCCGCAGCGCCCAACGCGAGTAGTTGGCCCCTGCGCCGTTGAGCCCTCCCAGGTCGTAGAGGTTGACGATCTCGCTGACGTCCCCGGGCTGCAGCGTGTCGGTCTGGAACCAGGCTTCGACCGAGAACGAGGCTTCGGGGTAGAGCTCGTAGTTGGGTAAGGCGCCACCGAAGTAGCTCGGCACCTCGATCCACTGGTCGGCCGCGGCGTCGAGGGAGAAGGCCTGGCCGCCCAGGAAGCTCGGCACGTAGGTCACGCCGTTGCGCGGCGTTCCGTGGCCGATGTCCCAGGAATCGTCGCCCGCGTCGTCGCCCTTCCAGCGACCGACGAGGCCGGTCTTGCTGACCGTGGGATCGGCGATCGGTGCGCAGAGGGCCCACACCTCGAGGCTCCAGAGCGGAGCGGTGTCGACCTGGGCGCGCGCGGTCCACCCGACGGGGGGGCCGCCGAGCACGTCGTCCTTCGGCCGGCTGATGCGCAGCGCGGCTTCGCCGGTCGAGAACCCGCGGACGATCGCGCTGCCGCCGATGGGCACCTTCCCGGACGGACAGTTCACGCTGAGGTCCTTGGGGGAAGCCGGGCTCTGTTCGCTCTCGACGCGAACCGGCTCGAGCATGATGGCGTCGGTGCAGATCGCCTCCACTTCGAGGCCCCACGCGCTGCTCGAGGTGGCGACCCCGTAGTCCTTCGCGCTGATGCCCATCGCGAGATCCAAGGAGCCGAGCGGCACGAACCAGCCGCTGCCGACGAGGGCCTGGCGCAGATCGGCGCCGATCGTACGGCCGCCGCCTCCCAGCGGGACCTTTCCGTTCGGGCAGTGGAACCCGTCGCCCTGCAGGGCGTCGATCGATTGGGGGAAGACCTGCGTGAGGTTCTCGTAGCCCGAGACCTCGCCACACAGAACGTCGACGCGCAGCTGCCAGCTCGCGCTCGTATCGACGATCTCGCGCGCGCCGCCGGTCCAGCTCGTGGTCGGCGGGCCTCCGGTCGGTCGCGTCTCGGTGATCGCGACGTCGCCGTCGGCGCCGATCGTGGCGGCGCCACCGCCGAGCGCGTGGGTGCCGGCGGGACAGCTGGCGGTGAGGGTCTTCGTGCTGCTGCTGTCGGTCGCGCTGACCACGGTCACGGTCTCGTAGTTGCGGACCGACGCGGCCGGAACGTTGAAGCGACGGATGCGAACGTGCTCGATCTGGGCACTGCCCGAGTCCTGAGTCGAGAGGTCGCCGAAGTGCACGGCGGTGGCGCTGCCGTTCGAGCGGAACTTGTCCCGGTCGAGGCTCGTGACCTCGGTGCCGTTGATTCGCAGCGATGCCCGGACTTCGTCGACGCGAACCTGATAGTCGACGAAACCTGCCGTGGTATCGAAGGCGTGGGTTCCCTGACCGGTGATCCCGCGCAGGAACACGCTGGCTTCGCCGAAGTAGGCGTCGAAGGCCTCGACGCCGTCGCGCACGCGCACCCCGAAGCCGGCTCCGAAGCTCCCCGTCGTCGAGGAGAGGATCTTCAGTCGGAGGTCGATCACGATCACGTCGGATTCGAAATCGAACTCGGGCGGCGTGATCGCGTAGTACTGGGAATTCGCCGGGTCGCCGGTGGCGCCGCCCGTGTCGCCCTGGGTCAGCACGCCGCCGGCGACGCTGTAGTTCGCCTCGGACAATCCATCGCTCGGTGCCGGATCGAGGAGCGTGTGGGAGAACCCCTGGGCGCTCGGCAGGGTCCCGAGGGCCGGGTCGTAGTCGATCTGCCAGCTCTGGGCAGACGCGGCCGCGGTCAGCCCGAGCACGGCCACACCGATCCGTGCCACCCCGAGGATCACCGCCCGCTGCCACCGGAGTTGCCTACCCTGCATGCGGGAACCGTAGGTGCGCGACGGGGCCGCAGAATGCTCAGACGCCGCTCAATCGGTGCTCATCCACCGCCCCGAAGCGCGAGCGCCGCTCCCGAACCCTCGCTGGAGAGCTCTCTTCGACATGGTCGACGCCGCGCGAAGCTTCATCGGACGAGGGGAAGAACTCTCCGCCCTCGCCGGAGCCGTCGAGCGCCTCGCGCGGGACGGAATCGGGGGCCTCTGCCTGATCGAGGGAGATCCCGGGATCGGGAAGACACGCCTCGCCCGGGAGCTCGCCGAGAGCCCGGAGGCGAGCGCGCTCCGGGTGGCCTGGGGGCGGGGCTGGGAGGCGGGCCGCGCGCCTTCCTAC
>JBCCEW010000038.1 GCA_039030075.1 Myxococcota bacterium
CACCCTGCCAGTTCTCATCGTGCTTCCCCCCGACGATGTCTACTTCATGGAGGAGGTGACGCGGCTGAGCTTGGGCTTCCTCGACGCTGGCGAACTGCTCGAGCTCGATTCGGGAACCCACTGGGTCGCCCAGGAGCAGCCGGAGCGAATCGGCGAGATTCTCGCCGGGTTCTTCGGTCGCTCTCGCTAGCCCACCCGGGTTCGAGTCCCGCTCCAAGCGCTAGGCGTCCGCTTCCCGAAAGTCCGCCGGGATCGGACAGTTTCGGCAGACCCGGTCGTCGCAGAGCCGGCAGAGCGTGCGGCGTTCCAGGTCCGTCGTGTCCATGGACGCCAGCATCTTGTGCAGGAGCGACGCGAGGGTCTCCTGCTCGGTACTCGTTAGCGGCGCCAGCAGCGGCCGGATCGCCGCGAGGCGCCCCTTGAGGATCTCCTCCCGCCGCGCGCGGCCTCGCTTCGTGACGTAGAGCGCCACCTCGCGCTTGTCGCGCCCGTCGCGACGCTCGACCAACCCGTCTGCGACCAGCCGGTCGACGAGCCGCACGGTCCCGGAATGGGTGAGGCGCAGAATCTGTCGCAGTTGATCGTTGGACGGCCCCAGGTCGTAGCCGATGACGACCAGTGCGGCGGGAGTCTCGCCGGCGTGGTTCAGGATCTCGCGAGCGCCGTCCTCGATCCGATTGGCCAGGGCGAGCCCCACGACGCCCAACAGGTTCGCGGTGCGGTTGACCATGGGACGAAGGTACGGGCGGTGTGCTCGATTATCGACTTGAAATATATGTGCGCGACGCACATAATGGGAGAAAGTCGAACGGAGAGCACACAGGACCCGATTCGAGCGGCCCCCATCCCCCCTCGACTCACCCGCGCCCGCCAGAGGAGAAGCCACGATGCTCGACCAACTGAGAACCAGCGCCGACGACTGGGACGCGAACAGCCCCCCCGAGCTCGAGTTCCTGTTCGAAGCGCGGGTCAAGCTCCACCTCCCGCCGCTGGACGTGGGGGCCATGCCCGATGGCCAGCGCACGATCTTTCTGATCCAGGGCGGCACCTTCGAGGGGCCGCTCCTGCGTGGACGCGTCGTACCGGATGCTGGCGCGGATTGGATCCGGATCCGCCCGGACGGCGCCGGGTTGCTGGACGTGCGTTTCTGTCTCGAAACGCACGACAACGCGCTGCTCTATCTGCATTGGCAGGGGCGCTACTGGGCGGCGCCCGAGGATGCCGAGTACGCGCTGGATGTCGAGAAGCCGGACGATCCGGCCGGTGCCTGGCGCTACTACTTCCGGGCGGCACCGCTGTTCGAAACCGGCGATCCGCGCTACGCGTGGCTCAACGACATCATTGCCGTCACGAAGTCGCGAACCGGCGACGGCGGCCCGATCCACCGCGTCTTCGCCGTGAAGTGAGGGGAACGCGGGTGCTCAGCGATGGCGCGAGCGCAGCGAGGCGAGGAGGCCGGTCGCGAGCGCTCCGCAGGCGAAGAGTGCGGCGCGTGTCGGCTCCGGCACGAACACGAGGGTCAACCTCGTGATGAAGTAGCCGTCGGGGATTCCCAGGCTTCCTCGCGCGATCCGGGTCGCCGACACGAGCTGTACGGCTCCGGCGCCGTTCGCCGTGCGACTGTCGAAGCCCTGAGCGGTGATGTTTCCGACCGCGCCGTTCTCTGTGGAGACGTTCGAGAGTTGCACGACGCCGGTCCGCCACGCGTCGAAGATGGGTGTCACGGTGGGGAGAGGGGTGAAGGGAATGGACCCGCCCAGGCCGAGGCCGCGCGTTCCCGCGATCGTGAGAGGGTTGTCACGGAAGGTGGCGCCGCCGGGTGAGAGGAAGGTGCGGAGCCGGCCGGGGACGGCCATCGGTCCTCCGAGCACCATCATGCTCTCGGCGAAGTTCGCTGCACCGATGCCGAAGAGCTCGAGCCGAACCGCTGCGAAGCTGGGCGTGGTCGCGCTGGTGGATCCGGTGAAGCCCGTGACGCCCGTGAATCCGTTGATCTCGTTCACGGGCGTTCGCGAGGATTCCCCGGTTCCGCTTCCCACCACGGAGATCACCGGGTCTCCGAAACCCGCGAAAATGGTCTGGGACCGTTCGCCGATCGCGATCGTGCCGTCGAAGGGGAGCAGGTCGGCGGACGCCAGACTTGCTGCGAGGGTCGTTGCGAGCCATGTGAGGGACAGGGTGGGGCGCATCCAAGCATGCTACCGGCTGTCACAAAAATGTGAAGTCCGAGTCGAGTTCCGACCTGGCCCGGTGGCTCCATCTGCGAGATGCGGTTCCTCAGAGAGGCCTGATTTGACTCGGGATTGTTTCGAGGCCAAGGTGTGCGGCGCGCGCGAAAACGCAGCGGTCCGTCCCGCCTGACGCGCGGGTACGGCAACGCGTGGAGGTAGGGATGAGGCCCTCGAAGTGGAAGTCTGCTGGATGCTTGGGGTTGTTGGTCTCCATGTCTCTGTTGGGTGGTTGCGCGACTCCTCAACCCCTCTTCCTGTCGACGCCCGCGCCCGTGGATGGCTTCGACCGGTGTCACCCGGAACGATTTCAGCCGACCGCGGAGTCGCGCACCTTCGAGCTCGAGCTTCCCGTCCGCAGTGATCGCGCTCGGGAGCTCGTTCATGACCACCTCTCGCTCTACAGCCTGGGCTGGGTGCGCGAGAGTCGCGGGCGGGTCATCGCGACCCGAGGTGCGGAGGTCCAGGGCCTGGTGGGGTTCGCGCGCAGTGCGAATCCCGCCGAGGAGGATGGCCTTCCTCAGCTGATCACGACGCAGCGCGATTTCGCCACGACCATCTCGTTCGAGTTCGAGGAACGCGCGTCTTCCACGCTGGTCCGCACCGAGAGCGATCCGACCTCGTTGGCGAACGCGAGTGCAGAGCTGTCCTACGGGGAAGCGATGCTGAAACGAATCTCGTGCGCCGTCGCGCTGATGCGAGAGCTCGAGGGTGCGCCGAGTGCCGGGGCTGGCTCCGACGGCGCTGAGGTCCCGGCCGGTACCCCCGTGCTCCTCTACTTCGGTGAGACCGTGCGGTCGAACGCAGCGAAGGCGGGCGATGCGGTCACGCTTCGCGTCGCCCAGGACGTCTACGCCGATGGCAAAGTCGTCATCGAGAAGGGCGCGCGGGCCCTGGGGGCGGTCCGGACCGCCGCCGAGTCGAAGGCGTTTCGAGGCGACGGCAGCCTGGGCCTGTCGATCGACTCGGTCGAGACGGCCGACGGCGGGACCGTCTCCGTGCGCTGGAAGGTCGACGAGAGCCTGGACCGGAGCCAGGGGCGGTTCGCGGCGTCGGGTCTGTTCGGAGGCGAGGGGGGCGGCCCCGGGCTACTGGGGCTCCTCACTGCGGCCAGTATCAGTGGCGCCGAGGTAGTGATCCCCATCGCGACCCCCGTGTGGGCGACGGTCGTCGCGCCCTGATCGGAGGGCGTGTGCGTCGGTTGCCTGGCCGTCGCTAGGAAGCGCTTTGCCTTCGAAGGGTCCGGACGCCGCCGAGTCTGGCGAGCGCAAAGGCCGCGAGGACCACCGCGAACGGCGCGAGACTCGGAACCGGGGTGCCGGCGATCGGCGGGTCGGGGCAGCCGCCCGGGGTGAGTGACGCCTGCAGGCGGCTGTCGGCGGTCGCGCGACCGAGCCCCGAGGCCTGGCCGGTGACGTCGAGCCGGATCGTGTCGCCGATCCGGACCTCCACGTTGGGCTGAATGTCTTCGTCCCGGAACCAGCCGCGATCGCCGAGGGTGGTGGCGCGCTCGATCGTCTGGCTCCAAATCGTGGAAGCGCGAATCACGCGCATGATGTGCGCGGCGCCGTCGTAGGTGGTGTCGACGCCATCATCGCGGACGTAGATCTTCGAACAGAAGTAGACATCGACCGGGTCGCCGACCTGCTCGCCCGGACCGGGCTGGATCACCGCTCCGTAGTCCAGGATGAACCGCGCTCTCCGCGTGAGGTTGGAGGGGGTGAAGGCCCAGGCTCCGGCGCGGAGCAGGGTGCCCTGGTTCTCCTTCTCGTAGCCGATGATTCCATCGGCCGAGGCGAAGACGTCCATCGGCAGCGGGCAGCTCGTGCCCGAGAAGACGCCGGGGAGGATCACCCACTGGCATTGGTCGATGGAGGTCTGGAAGGTGGCCGCGGTTCCCAGCGCAGGAACGCCAAGGAACAGGAGGGCCGCCGCCATGAACGCCCTGAGGATCGATCGCATTGGGGGACTCCGGGCGCTCGCCGCCGTCGGCGCGGACGATACCGACGCGCCGTGTCTATGCGCCAGGCTCGATCGGCGGGGACCTGCGCCGACTACGCCCGAACGCGCGCTCGGCGCTGGCGCCAGGTCAAGCCGAGGAGGCCGACCCACACGAGCGAAGCCACGCCCGGTTCCGGGACCACCTGCCGGACGTCGAGCACCTCGATGTTCATCATCAGGCGCCGCGCGGTGTCGATGTCGGGGCCGGCGATGAAGCGGAAGAGGTCGTCGGGCCGGCAGACCGCCGAACTCGTGCACTGGAGCTCGGAAAGGACGGCCGCTGCCGTCCACTCGAGGTCGAGGTTGTCGGCCGTGCGCGCGTAGAAGTTGGGCGCCGTATCTGCCGCTGCGAGCAGGTCGAGCTCGGCCGTCGTCCAATCCACGAAGCCGCCCTTCAGGATGGTGAAGTCGATGACGGTCATCGGTGCGCTGGCCGGGTCCGACTCTGCGACGTCGCTCAGCCTCACCGAGAAGACATCGTCGTTGAAGTAGTCGGCAACGGAGACCGCGAGGTTCCGGCGGATCGCGGACTCGGTGCTCCGAAAATCGCTGACGCGGAGGTTCTCCAGGCTCAGCCGGACATCCGCGGCCGCGGGAAGATTCTGGGCCAAGGCGACCACGGGCCCGAGGAGTGCGCAGAGCGCGACGGCAATGGAGAGGAGGGGGCGACCGGCTCGCAGCATGCAGGGGACCTCGTGACGTGACCTTCGGGGCGCACGAGATCCCATCGCGCGTTGCGCGAGCGTTCCCGGCCCTCCGGAGTGGCGCCCCGGGCTCGAATGTGGCGGGATCTTGCGGGCCCCCCGCACCAGCGCTGAAGGGTCGACCGCCTTCCGTCGCTCGGCCGGGTGTGTCCTTCGAGGCACACGTCGGCCGCGGTGCGAGTCGGGGTGGGGCCGCCGGACGACCTCTCCATCCGGCCCCGAACGCCTCAGGCGAGCGCGTCTTCCGGGCCGACGGCGTCGAAGCCTGTCGCGGGTCGCCACCAGGAACGCGCCGACCGCGATGTCGATCGCCGCGCAGAAGGCGGGGTACCAGGCGAAGACGCCCGGGTTCACGAAGAAGAGGTCGTGGCCGAGGTCGTAGAGTCCGTGACTCGCCCAGGCGACCCCCGCCAGCACCTTCACCTGGGGGAACCCGCCGCGCCAGCACAAGAGGCCCAGCGCGACGTAGGGCAGACCGGCCAGGAACTCGAGCCCGATCGCCCGCCCGTCCGCGGCGAGGGCCCCGAAGCCCATGTAGAAGAGTGGGAGCGCGACGAGGGAGAGCGACCAGAGGAGGGCTTCGATCCGGTAGCGACGCGCCAGGGGGACGCTCACCGCGACGAACGCGAAACCGACCGCCGCGCCCACCACGTCAGGCCACACGGCGCAGCACCTCCTGCTCGAGGCCGACACCGAAGAGCTTCTCGAGACGGGCCTTCGCCCGGAACGCGCGATGCAGGAGGCGGTGCTTCCCCATCACGCCCTCCTGGAACGCGGGTCGCGTCTCGATGCGCTCGAACCAGGCGAACACCTCGGGGAAGCAGGCCTCGAAGGGATAGCCGCACTCGGTGAGCCGCATCGCCTTCATCGCCCAGAGCACGTCCGCCATGGTGAGGTCGGCGCCCGCCAGGAAGGGGCGCCCGTCGCCGAGCTGCGTATCGAGGTCGCGAAACGCGTTGTTCAAGTTCTCGAGGTGCTCGGCGTAGACCGCCTCGGGGAAGCCGCCCTTGGCGCTCTGCCGGTCGTAGCCCTCGTAGAAGTCGATCAGGTTCTCGCCGTCGTGCTGCTCGCGCAGCAGTTGCTTGAGGTTCTGTTCTTCCTTCGCGTTCAAGCGACCGAGGCTGCCGAGGCCCCAGCGGAAAGTCACGAAGCGGATCGAGCGGTGGAGTTCCTTGCCGAGCCGGGTGAGGCGGGACGCTTCTTGTGCGATCTCCGTCTCTCCCGGGGGCACGAGTGGCGCGCCTCCGAAGGCCTCGTCGAGATACCCGATGATGTCCATCGACTCCAGATGCAGCTGTCCTTCGTGAACGAGTGCGGGAACGACGAGGTCGGGGTGGATCGCGGCGTAGGCGGGGGTCATGTGATCCTTGCGAACCAGCGAAACGCGTCGGCTGACCCAGCGGCCGGGCTCGCCTCGGATCGCGCTCGGGGAACCATCGTCGAAACGAACCTCGCGGCCACGGTGGAGTCCCTTTTCACGAAGGGCGAAGCGGACCCGCTGGGCGCAGGGAGCGCCGTCGAAGTGGAAGAGGTGGAGGCCCTCGAGGGTGTCGACGAGGGGGCTGGCGGGGTGGGGGACGTGGGCCATGGGCATCCTTTCGGGAAGGGCGTGTTGCGGGCGGTGTGCCGAGCATAAATATGTACTAATGGTATAATAATGACAACCCGCGGGCGTTCTCTGTCCCGCGCACCGGAGTCCACCCACCATGCCGCGCGGTCGCCCCCGCCAGTTCGACGAAGACACAGCCCTCACCGCGGCGATGCACCTCTTCTGGGAGAAGGGGCTGTCCGCGACCTCGCTCGACGACCTCGAGGCGGCGATGGGGATGAAGCGGCCCAGCATCTATCTCGCCTTCGGTGACAAGGAGGCGCTGTACCGGACGGCCCTCGAGCGGTTCTGCGGTCAGCTCACCGCAGGGGTCGACGAGGTTCTGGAGGGCTCGCAACCCCTCCGGCCCGCGCTCGTGGCGTTCTACGACCGGGCGATCGACGTCTACACCGCCACCGAACCTTCGATGGGTTGCCTGATGGTCTGCACGGCGCCCGCCGAAGCGCTGGTGCGTCCGGAGGTGGGTTCCGACCTGGCCGCGCTCCTGGCCCGCCTGGACCGTGCCTTTGCGCGCCGCCTGCGTCGCGCGATGGAAGAGAGGGAGCTTCCCCCCGACATCGCGCCGGAACTCACCGCACAGCTGCTCCAGGCCACCCTGCAAACCGTTGCGCTGCGAGCGCGCGCCGGGGCGTCGAAGCGGTCGTTGCGAAAGCTCACCCGGCACGCGGTCGAGCGGCTGACCCGGTCGTGATCTGAGGTGTTCAGGATATCGAACAGGTGACACGTAGGGGTGTGGATTGGGTGGATGGCCTTCCGGGTCGTTCGCAGAGACATGATAGTGTGGCGCCAATCTCCAAGAACGTGCGCGCCACGTCATCGCCGAGGTCCCTCGTGAAGCTGTTGGTTTCCGTCGCATTCCTGGTTGGGGTCGGTCTGTCGGTTTTGGGGAGCTCCGCGGACTCGCGGGAGCTCGATGAGTTCAACTCGGGCGCGAGCGGTTCCGGGACCTTCTTCAGCTCGGGCTCCATGATCGGAGGCGAGCGGGATCACCGCCTGGCCACCGCGGGGACGACGGTGCAATACAGCGCACTCGGATCGAGCGGAGTCGTCTTGAACTTCGGCCCTGCTGACAACGTTCTCTACCAGATGGTCTACGACGGAGATGACGGCGATCCGACGGGCGCAGTGGCCGGTCTCGGGGGATCGGACTTGACCGACGGCGGGACGGCCGACCGTTTCGTGGTCGAGGTGGTCGATGTCGTGGGTAGCGTGAACGTCGTGGTCGCGGCGGGAGAACAGACGAACCCGGTGGCTTCGGGGTTGATCACGGTCAGCGCCCCGGGTCGCTATGAGTTTCTATTCGACGACGTCGTCGGTGGCACTGGAGTCGATCTCACGAACGTGGGGGTGGTGCTGCTCGTTCTCTCGGGTCTGGATGCCTTGGAGACGATCACCATCGATCGATTCGCGACGGAAGGCGCCCCTCCAATCGACAGCTTTCTCGAGGAGTTCCCGTTGGTGATGGGTGGGAGCACCATCCAAGACACGGCGGACGCCGTGGGCGGTCAGCGGGACATCTGTGACTTCGGTGGGGCGCCCAACGCTCAGTATCTGGTGGAAAGGGGGGGCTTCGAGGTACTCCCGCCGCCGAACTCGGTGACGCTCGACCTCCAGTACGATCGTGACGACGACGTCTGTGCGTTGACACCTCAGCTGCAGATCGATCCGACGGGTGGTGGCGTGCGAGACCAGGTGGTCTTCGAGGTGGGGGCGGCGAGCCTGGGGGTCCTTTCGGCGCGCTTCCGGCTGGGTCCAGCGTCCGACGAATGGGTGGATACGCCGAGCCTAGTGATCACGGGGCCAGGAAAGTACCGCGTGCCCTTCGCCGATCTGACGCGCGGGGCGGGAATTCCCTCCGGAAATCTGGATTTCAGCGATCTCCGGTGGGTCCGAGGAAGAGTGACTGTCGCTGCATCGGGGTTCATCGATCTCGACGCGATCAAGATCGAACCCGCCCCTCCGCTCGACGACTTTACGGTGTCGGCCGTCGTCTCTGACTTCTCGATCCTCGATGACCCGTTCGTCGAGGGCGGCGAGCGCGATTTTTCGAGCCTCCCGGTTGGGTGGGACGTCGAGATCGCCGAGGGAATGCTGCAGCTCGCGAACAACGCGGGTGCGACCGGCGGGGTCACGGTCACCTACGACGGCGATGATGGAACGACGTCAACCAGCTTTGGGCTCGACGTCGACGTCACGCGCAATGGCGCCCACGACCGTTTCGGCGTGACCGTGCAATCGGTGGTCGGAAACCCAACGGTGAACGTCCTCCTCTGGGACGATCAGCTCGTCTCTGGTTCTGCTGGGGCGCCTTGTCCGAATCCCGGAGTCTGCGAGATCGCGTTCTCTGGCTATCCGTCGGCGCTGGATCTGGAGACTGTGGCGCAGATGAGCCTCAACGTCGTCTTGCCACCCGGGGCTTCGATCTCCCTCGGCGAGCTCGGCACCGTGCTGCCGGAGCCTACGGGCGCATTGCCGCTGTCAAGCGGTCTCGCTGCGCTGTGGGCGAGTCCGCGACGCCGAGGCGGGAGGAAGGCGTAGCGGCGCGGCGCCTCGGCGTGCGAGGAGCTATCGGGTCGCCGCGAGTCTGCGGAACACGCGAGCGCCCTCCGCGTCGCTCGGGTAGATCAACTCGACCCGCAGTTCGCTCAGGGTGACCTCGCGGGCCGTCTCGAAGCGAAGGGCGGCACTGTAGGTCGAGACGACGTCTGCTCCGATGCGGATGCGGGGCATGATCAGGGGGGCTTCGTCCCGCGGATCGAATGCGGGGCGCGGAACGTCTTCGAGCCAGGCGAACGCGCGATCGACGAGTTCCACCAGGCGAGGATCGCCAGAGCGCTCGGCACCGCGGCGCCGTCGCTCCGCGTTGACCCAGGCAATCTCTTCCCAGTTCTCGATGGCCGCCCTGCCAGGGGGTCCATAGAACTGGTCGATCAACTCCTCGGGTGTGCGTTCCAGCGCCCCCGGGAGCAAGCGTTCGTAAGTGGCATTGCACAGGCGTACGCGGCCGGTCTCTTCGATCACGGCGGCCGGGTAGGGCGCGTGGCCTTCGACCAGCGTTCGCAGGTCATCGAGGATCGGGAGGATCGAGGCGTCGTCGAGCGGTCGTTCGGCGTAGGCGCGAGGCAGCCCGGCGGATGCGAGCAGGTCGTTGCACTCGCGGACCGAGAGTCTCAGGGATTCGGCGATCCGCAGGATGACGTCGCGGCCGGGGCGCGAACGGCCAGTCTCGATG
This sequence comes from Myxococcota bacterium, assembly GCA_039030075.1. Lineage (NCBI taxonomy): Bacteria > Pseudomonadati > Myxococcota > Myxococcota bacterium. The sequence continues at coordinate 9,775 of JBCCEW010000038.1, forward strand.
AACGAGACATGGCGCGGTGTGGTGCCGGCCCGCGTGGCGAGCTCGAGCTGGCTGACGCCGCGGGCGCGACGCCAATGGCGGAGCTGGGTGCCGAAGTCGCTCGGAGTCGCGGTCCGGCTCGGCATCCCGCCAAGCTAGCGCAGGGGCGTGTCCGCGACGCTTCCCGGATAGGGAAAGGGCGCCGCTTCCCTGCCCGGGAATCGTGCGGACGCGGCGCGTCGGGAACGATCTTCGAGCGCACCGCGCTTCGAAGAAGGAGTACCCGGATGGTCGAGCAGCCCCAGGATCTGATCACCGACGAGACGGTCTCGACCTTTCTCGCCGGCCCCCCGGCCGAGATGGCGGACTTCGCGTTTCTGCTCGGGGAGTGGGAGCACGAAGCGATCCGCTACGACGCCCAGGGAAGCGTGCAGCGAACCCATCGCGGGCGCTGGCGCGCACGCACCATCGCCTCGGGGCGCATCGTGCTGGACGAGGTGATCTCTCTGCGTGCGGACGGAACGGAGATCGCCAGCATGGCCACGCTGCGGACCTTCTGTCCGACCCCCTCCCGTTGGGAGATGACGTTCTTGACCGCACACCAGCCCGCGCTTCCCATCTCGTTCGGCGGGGCGCGCGTTGGCGACGAGCTTCACCTCGAGGTGCGGGTGGCAGGTGCGCCGGAGGCACCGTGCCTCGCGAAGGTTCGCTTCTTCGACATCCAGCCCGACCGGTTTCGCTGGGAGCAATCGATGCGCAGCGGCGAAGACGCGTACGAAAAGTCGGTGGAGATCTCGGCATCGCGCACGTCTGAGGTCTGGCGCCTCCCAGGCTGAGTTCCAGGTCGGCTCGAGGCAAGCAGCGTCGCCGTGCCGGAGGCCGGGGCGGCTCAGATGTCGGCACCGCGGAAGGCGGGGGACCGGGCCCGGAACGCGGCAGCTCGGGGAGAACCCACCGGCCCGGCCGCGCTGCGAACGGCCTCCACCAGATCGGCGGCCGAGAACGGCTTCGAAACGAAACGGTAGTCGGCCGGGATGTCGCGGCGGGCCATCACGTCGTCGCGATCGAATCCGCTCATCAGTACGATCGGGAGCGTCGGGGTTCGCTGACGCAGCGCTTCGGCCACCTCGCAGCCGTTCTGCTCGGGCATGGTGAGATCGAGCAAGGCCGCGTCGATGACCGGCTCGCTGCTCGCGAGCTCGAGCGCGATGCGTCCGCTGCTCGCTTCGAGCACACGGAAGCCCGCGCGTTCGAGGAGACGGCGCGCGACCCTGCGGACGCTGGGTTCGTCGTCGACCAGGAGGACGGTGCCCGTTGCGCTGGGGATCGCGCGCGTAGCGGTCGCGGGCGCCTCGGCCAGACCTGGGGTGTAGGGCAACAGGAAGCGAACGCGCGTGCCTCGTCCGGGGGCCGTGGAGACGGCCAGGGCGGCATGGTGCCGTTCGGCGATGCCCTCCACCGCCGCCAGGCCGAGCCCGCTGCCCCCTTGTTTCGTGCTGAAGAAGGGCTCGAAGATCTGGCCCTGGATGACGTCGTCCATCCCAGGGCCGTTGTCTCGCACCTCGAGGTACGCGTAGTCGCCGGGCGCGTGAGCGCTCCCGAAGCGCATGGCTTGGAGCGCGCCATCGTTCACGGGTTCGATGCCCCAGTCGACGTCGATCGTTCCCCCTCCGCTCCGGCAGGCATCGACGGCGTTCTGCACGAGGTTGATCAGCACCTGATCGAGCTGGGCGCCGTCGGCCTCGACCGTCAGTGCGTGCGGGGTGCCCCGTTCGCGGATCTGGACGCCAGTCGGAAGCGACGAGCGGAGCACGCGCGCCACTTCACGGACACGGGTTCCGAGGTCGATCCGCGCCACCTCGGGTTCGGCCTGGCCCGCGTATGCCAACAGCTGGTGCGTCAGGCGGGACGCATGTTCGGTGGCCGCGCGCGCGTCCTCCAGCGTCGCTCCGACCGATGCGGGGAGGTCGGTCTCGTGGGTGGCGAGCTCGAGGTTGCCGCCGATGGCGGTGAGGAGGTTGTTGAAGTCGTGCGCGATGCCGCCGGCCATGAGCCCCAGCGATTCGCGCCGCTGGGCCGCTTGCATGGCTTGCTGCATGGCGAGCCGCTGCTCGTTGGCCGCGGTGGCCTCGCGGAGAGCCTGAGCGGCAGCTTGTTCCCGCTCTTCCGCGCGGCGTCGGAGCGCGTTCTGCCGCATCACCGAGTTTCGCCGCGTCACGAACACGGCGACACTGGCGAGGAGCCCGGTCCCGAAGCGCACCGTCCACTCGCTCCAGGCCCCTTCGAGCGGCCAGAGGAGGGCCAGGGGAGCGAGCCAAGCGGTGGCGAGTACGGCGAGCGCCCCCATGAACCAGCCGGGGCGCAAGAAGCCATACCCTGCGGCGAACGCCGCAAGGGTCATGTACACGCCGTGACTCGGGTCTCCGAGGATCCAGAGTTCGCGCGCGTTCACGAGTGAGACGAGCGCGACCAGGCACAGCAACCAAGGGTGAGCGGCTCGTTCGGAGACGCCCTGGTGGGCTTGCACGCGCCAGCACACGAGCAGCACGAGCGCCGCGATCCCGTGCGCGACCTGCTGTTCGCCCGCGTACTCCTCGGGGCGCCCGAGCCAGGGTCCCACCAGGGCGACGGTCAGGTAGAGCGAGCCGAGTGCCAGGAACGCGGGAGCGACCAGTTCGGCCGCGACCTGATCGAGGATACGCAGATCGCGGTCTACGCCAGTCGCCTCTTCGCGATCGCGATGCATGGGCGACAGTCTAGGGGGAGCACCTGGTGGGTGCGCAAGATGGGGCGGGTCCGAGTGGGGCGGTTCCGTCCCACCCGCAGTGGATGGGCTCGGGCCACTGGGGAACGGGCGAGCTCTGCGCTCACGCCGCGACGCGTCGCGCGAAGCCGTGGATGTCGCGGACCGTGGCCGCGTAGACGTCGGGCATCGCAGCTGGCGCGAGGCAGTCGCCCGCGTGGCAGGTGCCGTTGACGGTCCGGCCCACGGCGGGAACGCCGGCGGCGACCAGCTTGCGGTAGTAGACGAGGCCTTCGTCGCGCAAGGGGTCGAGCTCGTTCACCGAGATGGTGTGGGGGGGCAGCCCCTGCAGGTCGCGTGGCGTGGCGTGGTAGGGCCAGGCGAGAGGGTTCGTGGCGTTCTTGCCGTCCGGGTCGTAGACCTTCGCGAGCGCGCCCATCGTCGTGCAGCTCAGGAAGTAGCCGTCGTTCTCGACGAGGGAAGGGAGTTCCGGCGGCGGCTGTCCGTAGCCTCCGAAGATGTAGGGGCATTGGGCGTAGATGCCGGCGATCTGGTCGATCCAGCCCTCGCGGTTCGCCTTGAGCCCCGTCGCGATCGAGAGATTGCCGCCTCCGGATTCGCCGGACACCACAAGGTGCGAGATGCCGAGTTCCGCGCGGTGCTCGTGCACCCACTGAACAGCGCTCGCGCAGTCGTTCAAGCCAGCGGGGAAGGGGTGGTCACCGAGCGAACCCCCGCCGTTGCGGAACTCGACGCCGACCACGACCAGCCCCGTGGATGCGAGCTCGTCTCGCCAGCGCGCAGCATAGGCGCTCTCAGCGGTGAGGATCACCATGCCGCCGCCGTGGATATGCACGACGCAGGGCAGGGGGCCGGCGGCGTTCGCGGGCCGATGCACGTAGAGCGGGATCGAATGGTCGTCGACACCGCGGATCGTCTCGGTCTCGACCGATACGCCGGTGATGTCGGGTACGTCTCCGAGCAGAGCGCTGAACGACTGCATGTGTTGGGGCTCGGCTGCCCGGCAATACTCGAGCAGCTCTGGGTAGGACGAGTCTGCGCTCACCGGTACCGGCGGCGGTTCGCCGCCAATGCCGACTTGCGCCAACGCAGCCAACATGCGCGGGTCGGCCCGCGGGTCGTTCTCGAGTAGGAGGTTCGGGTCGCCGAGACGACCGGGCAGAGCAGGGCGCGAAGACGTCATGGCTTCGTCGTACACCGGAACCGGCCCGCGTGGCAAGCGTTGCGAAACGCTGGACGGGGAGGGTACCTAGCGGGCGACGCCACCCAGCACGACGCCGACCAGCGCATCGAGCTGTGGCTTGCGCTCGATCGTGACGATCGGGCGATCGGCCAGCTGGCTGCGCAGCAGGCCGAGCAGGATCGCCTGCAAGCTGTGGGCGGTGGCCGTCACGTCGAGATCCGCGCGGAGCTCGCCGCGCGCGATGCCCTGCCGCAGGATGCGCGCCAGGGTACGACGGGTGGTTTCGAGAGCGGCCTGGGTGGCGCCGGCGTCGGTGGCGAGGTCCGATTGCGCGGCCTCGGAGATCACGACCTGGGCCGCGGTGACGCGCCAGCTGTCGGCGAGGCCTTCGCGAAGCCAGCGTTCGATCGCGCCGCAGGCCGTCTCGCAGGAAGCGACGCTGTCTTCGAGCCACGCTCGCCAATCGTCGATCATGTAGGCGTGCAGAGCCGTGAGCAGCGCCCCTTTGCTCGGAAACTGCTTGTAGAGCCCGGCGCGTGAGATCCCGGCCTGCTCGGCGATCGACACCATGCGCGCGTGCGCGTACCCCTCCTTTGCGAAACAGGCGGCGGCCGTGCGCAGAATCGTCTCGCGCGAAGAGCCCGGCTCGACGCCGGCGGTCGATGTCACCGGTGCGCGTCTCACGTGCGCAGCGGTCGGCGCTGGATCATCTGAAACTCGAACCCGCGACTGATCCGCGCGATCTGGACTTCCGGCGGTTCCTGCCAGGGGTCGCTCTGCGGGTCGATCACGACCTCCCAGGCGAAGCGTGCGTCGCCGGCGTCGATGGCGTGCACCTGGGCCCGCGGATTCACCATCCCGGCGATCGCCTGCAACGCCGGATGCGGTTCCGCGGAAAGGCTTCCGAACGGGGAATGAGCGTCGGCTTCTTCGAGGGCTGGGCAATCCCGGATCGAGACGCGGGCCCGATCGTTCGCGACCACTTCGACCCGAAAGTCCAGGTAGGTGCGCGGCTGGAAATGCGGATGGAGTTGAAAGATGGTGGCGACCGTCGCGATGTCGTCCTTCGGCGGGAGGAGGCGCTTCAGGCGGTGCGCGGCCATACCTGCCGCGCCCGTCCAGGCCTTTCGACCGAGGTCGCGTGCCGCCTCCTCGCCGTGGCGCTGTTCCACGTTGAGAAGCAGGGACCGGCTGAGCAGGTGGGCCTGGACTGCAGCTTCCTGGCAGACGATCAGCAGGGCGCGGTGCGAGAGGTCCTCGAGCTGGAATCCCGGGTCGAAGGCACCGCTGTAGTCCGGGAGTCCGCCGGGCTCGCGTTCGGTGTCGGGAAGCGCGATGGGGACCGCTGCGATCCGGGTCTCCCGCATGCGCGGCAGGTTGGGATGCTGCTCGTAGGGCGTCGGGTCCTGGTCGTCGATGAACACGGTCCAGTGGCAGTGGGGCCAGCGCGGTCCGGGATGCGCGACGCGTGGCGGCCGGTACACCGGGCGCATCTTCATCAAGGGGTGCGTGGCGGCGGCGGTCGCGTCGAAGGTGGGGTCCTCGATGTCGTGACACATGGTCTTGACGCGCTTGTCGCCGAAGGGCTCCACGTCCATCAAGGCACCACAGTGCGCGAGCCAGAACGCGCCGGACTGCGGGGAGTCGACCCGAAACTGGAAGTCCATGAATTGATGGGGGGAGCCGATCTCGAGCTGGAGCCCCTTGAAGACGGTCGTGACGTCGTCGCCCTCGAACCCCAAGGCCCGCTGCATGCGCTGCGAATAGATCGGGCTGGCGCCCATCCACTCGTCGATCGAGAGCTGGGTCTGTGCGGCCTCCCCGACGAGTCGGGTCGCGAGGGGGAGGGCGACCCGGTCCTGCAGGTGGCCGATCAACAGGTACTCGCGACCGAGGTGACAGAGCTCCTGGCGGGACAGGTCGGCGAGCGCGTGGTGGGGCGCGTAGGGCACGGGTCCTCCAGGAGGCGCTGCGGTGGCGCGCCGGAGGACGGCAAGGTAGACGAAAATCGTTGATTCTGTCTACTTCGGGGCGAGGCGCAGCCAGCGGGGGGACGGCGGGACGCGTCCATTCCGAGCGGCGGACTCGGGAGCAGGAGCCGCGTGGGACTCCTGCTCCCGGGGACTCGTGGCCGCTAGGCCGTCTGGACCTCGCCTTCCTTGATCTGCACGTAGGTGCCATCGAAGAGGGTGAGGTCGAAGCCTTCGAAGGCCTCGTTGAAGGTGCGGCTGTAGTCGGCCAGCACGCCCAGCGCCTGGCGCTCGCCGATGAAGTTGCCGCGGCCGTCGCTGCGGTAGTGCATCCCGGCGCCGTCGCGGGCGTGGGTGATGTTGGTGACGAGCTTGTTGAGCTCGCCGCCCACCGTCAGCGGGGGGCCCGAGTAGGGCTCCAGGGAGGTCCCGTCCCGACTCGGCATGACCGGATTCGGGATCACGAAGTCCTCGTTGAAGACGCCCTTCAGGATCGTGGCGGCAGCGGCCACGAAGGTCGAGTGACCGCCCGGATACGCCGGGTGGGCCGGCGAACCTTCCGGGTAGCCCATCGGGAGGAGTCCGTCGTTCCGGGTGTGGCCGGTGTCGTTGGCCGCGATGATCCGCGCGAGCCCATCCGAGTCCATGATCTCCTGGTGCACGCCGTAGTCGCGCAGGCCCCGGAGCTGGACGTTGATGCGCGCCGCGAAGGCCTCCGGGCGCAGTCGTCGGTGGGCGAGCCACTTCTGGTACCAGGCGCCGGTGAGACCGAGCCGCGGGCCGTGCGTCACGAGGTGCGTGATGTCGGCCGGGCCGAAGTTGACGAAGCCCTGCTGCGTCGTCGACATCGACCGCAGGTACGGGTTGTTGACCGAAAGCGCGTCGTCGCCGTAGCCCAGCAGGATCATCGCGGCGTAGAGCCCCGACTGTACCGGGAAGTCGACGTGGACGAACTCCGCGAGGGCCCGCATCGTCGACAGGTACGTCTTGGCACCGCCGAAGGTGGTGCCGACGCGGGGTGCTGCGCCGCGCTGGATGCGCTTGTACTCGTAGAAGTCCTTCATGAAGTCGTTGGCGCTGCCCGCGACCGGGGCGTCGTAGCGACCGTCGACCTCGAGCCGCCCGAAGAAGAACGGCTGCAGGAGGAACTGGCTCACGAAGGGGCCGACCTCGGCGCCCGGCAGCGTCCCGCGGAAGAGCGTGGCCGGCGTCACCGGACTCCCGTCCGCCGTGAAGATGTCGGACCGCGAGAAGGCGTTGAGGTCCGCGGCCGCGGCAGCGATCGTCGGATCGCTCTCGTAGTCCGCGAACGGAATGTCGCGGGTCAGCGCGTACCAGTAGAGCTCACCCATCTCGGCCGCGGTCTCGGCGCTCGTGAACGTGGGAGCCGGGAGCATCCGCATGTCGTTGCCGTCGATGCCAAACATCTCGTAGGCGTAGGCCGCCTGCGGGCTGACGAGTCGAATGCGGTTCGGGTCGTTCGGTCGCCCGACGCGGATCTGCTCGAAGTGGCCGGGATACCCGGATTCGAGCGCGCGCAGGAACGAGCGGTAGCTGGCGCGACCCACCTCGCCCATGCTGTTGTGGCGCAGCGTCTTCGAGAAGCTGGCGCGGTAGTCGTGATAGAGACCCTCGTCACCATTGACCGGCTGCACGTCCGGGCCGTTGTCGAGGATCTTGTACGCGTCCGCGGCGTCGAGGCGCAGCTGGAACGCCTTTTCGCGCCGCACCGCGCGGCTATCGCCGAAGACCGGGTGGGTTCCGTAGGTGTAGGCCTCCGCTCGGCCGGGCAGCATGGTCGCCGTGCCGGCGGCAGCGGCGATGCCAGCCCCCACCCGCACGAAATCGCGACGGCTCAGGCCCTCTTCGAGCCCCCCGTCCAGGTCCAGATCGATCGCGTCTTCGAGCGTCCGCTTGTCTCGCGCCACGTGAGCTCCTTCGAGCGAAGACGCAGTTCTCCCGATGCGTCTCGCCGGTCGTGAATGGTGTGGATCTCCCTCTGAGGGCCGGGAGCGGTGAGCTGGGCCCACCGCTTCGCTGGTGAGTGAGTGGTGATCGGCCCGGAATTCGTGACAGCGGAATTTTCGAGCGAAACGGCCCCTCGTCGCGTTTCATCGACCGCTGCGCGGGCGTTGCGCCTGCGTTTCCGCTCGGCGGAGCGGGCCGAGGCTCGGCGACCGGCGGCGCCGAGAGCGGCCAGGGAGATGCGGCGACGCATCAGGTGCCGGCAACTAGGGCATCAATCCGGGCGTGCCCACGGCCGATACGGAGGGAACCCCTCGGAGGACCGGTCGGCCGGTGTACGTCCTGCTCAGCGGAGCGAAATGCAACCTCGGCGACTTCTGGATCGTCGAGCGGGCCGTCGCGCTCTTGCGCGCACTGCGCCCCGACCGCGCACTCGAGGTGGTGCCGGGTTGGGAGCCCCTGGATGAGAAATCCGAGGCGCTCCAGTCCGCGCGCGCAGTCCTGATTCCGGGCGGACCAGGCTACCAGCCGGGCTTCCATCCCGAGGTCTACCCGCTGGTGCCCGACCTGCAGCGCCTGCCGTGCCCGGTCGTTCCGATCGGGGTTGGTTGGAAAGGGCGCGGTGGCCGGGATCGCGACGTCGCGGCCGTTCGTTTCTCCGACGCCTCCCTGGCGGCACTGCGGTGGATGGACGAACGGACCGAAGCGCTCGGGTGTCGCGACCCGCTGACCGAGCAGCTGCTCCACCGCCACGGCTTCGCGAACGTGGAGATGGTGGGCTGCCCGGTGTGGTACGACCTCGCGCATCTCGGCGAGAGCGTGGATGGCGAGGCTCCAATCGAGCGCATCGTCTTCACGCCGCCCGAATCGCCGCTCCTGGCGGATCAGGCGGTGGCGGTGGCAGAACGCGTGGCACGCCTCTGGCCCGATGCCGAGCGGATCGCGGCCTTCCACCGCGGACTCGCCACGACCGGGCCGTGGATCGGGGAGGCGGACATCGCGCATCACACGGGGCTATCGCAGCGGCTGGCGTCCCTCGGCTATCGATCGATCGACGTGACCGGGTCGCCGGAGAAGGCGCGCTTCTACGCCGACTGCTCCCTCCACGTGGGCTACCGGCTCCATGCCCACCTCGACTTCGCGAGCCGCCGACAGCGCACGCTGCTGCTCGAAGAGGACGGACGCGGGGCGGGCGCTTCATTGGGGCTCGCGCTCGAGGGGATTCCCGCGTTCCTCCCGCGTACCTGGTGGCGGCGCGTTCACCGGGCCGATCCGGGCGTGCCCGATCGGATCGAGGCCCGGCTGCACCGCGAACGCGATACCGGGTTCGCTGCGTATACCACCTTGGGGCCGACCCTCGATGTGCACTTCGAGACGATGCGCCGTTTCCTGCTGCGGCTGCCCTGAGCCCGGAACCCCGGGCTTCGGGTGAGATTCGCGCGGCGCGGTCAGATCGAGAGCATCAGGTCGACCTCGGCCAGCTGCACTACGCGTCCGCGCTGGTTCACCAGCTGCAGTCCGTAGGTGAGGACACCGCGGACGGGTTGGCTGCGCGTCTTGCGCAGGCGCTCGGGCCGGAAGCGCACCTCGAGGGTGTCGCCCCAGTAGATCGGGGCGACGCTGCGCCAGCGGTCGCCGAGGTGCCCCGCGGTCATCTCGCCGCCGGCCATGGGCAGGCGCAAGAATTCGCGCAGCCAGCTCCCGAACGCGAGGCAGAAGGCCAGCATGGGGGGCACGGTGCGGGCCCCGAAGCGGCTGGTCGCGGCGAAGGGCGCGTCGAGGTAGAGGGGGTGGAGGTCGCCGCTGAAGTTGCAGAACCCGACCACGTCGCTCTCGGTGATCGTGCGCACGCGGGCCCGGCCGCGCGGACCGTGGGCGAAGACGGCCTCGGCCCCGAGGCGGGTGTCGCCGTCGAGAGGCGGCGCGGCCTCGACGCGCCAGGGGGCAGGAGCGACCGGCGGGTCCTCGCGTGACACCAGGAGGTGTCCGCGCGTCACCTGGCGTCCATCCTGGGTCGCCACTTCGAAGCCCGTGGGCGTCCCGGACCGGGGATCGGCCAATCCGTCCGCCGCGATCGGGTCGGCGGTGCAGAAGTGCAGGGTGTCGTCGAAATGGACGACGTCCTCGAAGCGAACCGCCAACGCCGACGGCACCGCGTCGGCTGCGTCGCAGCCCAGCGCTGCGGGCCGGTAGAGGGTGAGCGCGCCGAGGGCCCAGCTCGCGCTCAAGAGCCCGTGCGCGAAGCCGCGTCCGGCCGGCGTCTGGGCCCCGAGGTGGTGGTCGAGATGGATGCGCGCGTAGTCGCCGGTCAGCGCGGCGAACTGAGCCACCGCGTCTCGGGTCACTGTGCGCTGCCCGAAGGCGTCGTCGGGCGGCGCTTCCGCCTGGGGAGGAGTCAACGCGTCAGCCTTCGTCCGCCGGCTTCCACCCCTGCTCGCGCCAACCGCATTCCTGGGTTCGCGCGTCGGTCCGCTGGCACTCCCATACATGGTTCGTCTCGAGAGACGAGCACTGCCGCATCGACACGCTGATCGCGACCGCGAGCAGGGCCAGGGCGAGGAGGGGAAGCAGGAAACGGACCACGGAGACCTTGGGGAGCGCGCCGGAGTGGGCGCCGGGGGATCCCCAGGGTACGCCAAGCCCGCGCCCGGCTGGGCCCCGAGTGAGACGGGCTCTCTTGTCGGGCGCCGCCTGGCGATCTCAAGCCCTGGGGGCGTCGGGCCGTTCCGCAGAAGGAAGGAGGCGCAGATGGGCGAAACCACCCGGTGGAGGGGGCTCGAGGGCAGCCGCGCGGCGGGGTTCTGGGCGCTCTGGTTCCTGTCGAGCTGCGCCTTCGCCTCCGCGATGGCCGAGGTCTACAACTACGCCTCGATCTGGGGCGGCCGCGGCGACGTCTTCTTCGACTACTTCATCCCGATTCCGGTCGCGACCGGAACCCTGCACTGGCCGTCTCTCCTGATCGCCGGCGCGTTGGCGGCGGGGACCGTGGGCGCGACGGCGCGCGGCTTCCGAACCCGGCTCCTTCTCCTCGGCGCGGTGTTCGGGGTCGGGGTCGCGATGCTCGGCGGCCCGGATCGACCCATCGAGTACCTCTGGGCGATCATCAGTCCGCGCATGACCCGCATCTACTCGCTGAACCACAACCCACTTGCGCTCTTCGTGATCAGCGATGCGGTTCTCGCCATGATCTTCAGCTTCACGGTGTGTCGCTGGTTCGTGCCGGCTCGCGTTCGCGCCGGGGCGACCACGCCGACGGTGCCTCCTGCGTAGGGACGCATCCTCGCTGCCCGCTGCGTGAGCAGCGTGCAGATGCGCCGGCGGCCGATCGTGCCGCCTCGGGGCGGGTTGCGCCGATGCGAGCACGCCTCCCCTGGCATGAACCCTGCACTCCATAGGTGCGAAGCCCACCGAGAAGCGAGGGGGGAGGGAGCCATGGGTCGAGTCTGTGCTTGGTGTCGAACGGCGCTACGGGGAGTGACGCACTCTCACGAGGCCGTCAGTCACGCGCTCTGCGCCGGTTGCCTGGACGACTTGCGCGCGGCATTGCCGCTCTCGGGGGTGCGCTTGGACGAGTCGGGGCCGGCCGGTCTCGGCGAACTCGGATCCGACCCGGGTCTCGTGCGCATCGAGTCCGGCACCTCGTAGATCTCGATGTAGACCTCGCCCCGCACGCGGCGGTGCTGGGCCAGCGCGTCACCGGCGATGAGTTCTCTTGCCGAGTTCTCACGGAAATCCATCGCGGCGACGAGGCGCCAGTGCGGTCGCCGCGCGAAGTACCAGCGGAAGAGATCCTTGTGGGACTCCTGGCGCTGCAGCCAGGAGTTGCGGATGCCGCGACCGATCCACACCACGTAGCGAGGCGGATGCGATTCGGCCTCGGCGATGAAATCGCGTTGCATCTGCTGGGCGTAGGCATGCTCTTCCATCAACGGGTAGGCGTACATGAACCCGGTCGACGCCCGGCGCTGGGCATAGAAGTAGAGCTGAGGCTCGGAGCCCAGCACGAGGATCCGGTCCTCGGGTTCCGAGTGCTCGCGTAGGAAGTCCGCAATGCCGAGGGATTCCGCGAACGGGTTCCCGGTGCCATAGGTCGTCCGCACCACGGCTTCCGGGGACAGGGTGAACAGGTAGGCGTGCTGTCCCCAGACGGCATGGGCGAGGGCAGCGACCCCGAGCCCGACGGCCGCCAGGCGCGGCCAGGGCGCGGGGCGCGGGAACCGGTGGACGACGGCTTGTAGCGCCATTCCGGCTGCCAACGCGACGGCGGGGAGCACCAACACGAAGTAGTGGGGGCGGAACAAGAAGCCCGGGGCGATCGCGATCGCCGAGAACACGGCGAAGCTCGCGAGGCGCGGCCAGGCGGTGCGCTGGGTGCGGTCGAGGAGAGGGGCCACGCTCCAGCCCGCGATCGCGAGCGCCACGATGCCAGGGGCCGCCCGGAGGATCGGCGTCGCACTGAACTGCAGATATCCCAGGCCGGTTTCGAACGGTACCCGTGACGCGTAGGCCTGCGCGTAGGAGAAGGTCCAGAACCAGAAGGCGTCGGCAGCGCCGGCCCACGCGTAGCTGGCGAGCGTCAACAGATAGGGCACGACGCTGCCCGCGCCGTACGCCAGGAGTAAGCGGAAGCCAGGGGCGAGGCCGACGCGCGCGATGTGGAGACCGATCCACACCCCACCCAGCGCCAGGAAGGCAACGCCGTGCTGCTTCACCAGGAAGCCGGTCCCGGTCAGGAGTCCGGCGCCGACGATCCAGCGCAGGTCGTTGCGGTCCAGTCCGTGCACCAGCGCGCAGAGGCCCGCGATCGCCCAGGGCAGCACGAAGTGTTCGGCATTGGCGAACAAGCCTTGCACGGGCTGCAGCAGGGAGAGCACCGCGAAGCAGGCGGCGGCGCCGAGGCCCGCGATGGGGCCCGAGAGCTGTCGGCCCAACCAGAAGAGGGCGCCGATCACGGCGGCATTCGCGATCAGCAGTCCGGCGTGGATGGCCGAGACGCTCTCTCCGAAGACCCCGAAGATGCCCGCGTAGGTGGCGTAGATCCCGGGCAGTTTCATGTTGTAGAACGCGACGTACGGGAGCTGTCCATCGAGCAGGAGTTGAGCTCCGTAGGCGTACTCGCCCTCGTCCCGTTCGAGGGGAACGGACAGCAGTCGCCAGCGCGTAGCGGCGGCGGCCAGCAGGATCCCCAACAGGCCGAGGCGCTCCCCCAGGCGACTGGGTCCGGCCCGAGTCGGTGCTGCGGGCGGAGCCGTCGGGGGTGTTGCCGGGCTGCTGGCCGGGCTCTGGGAGTCGTCGCCCACCCAGGGATCTTCGAGGGATTCGGCGCGCTTCGCCAGCGGCGCGCGGCCGGCGCGGCGCACTAGGATCGCGGGCGGAGGCCCCGGTGGAGCGCACGCCCGAGCCCGAGCTGATGGAGGACCTGGATCAAGCCGCTGCCTATGCGGCGGCGGATTTCGCGTCCGTGAACGCCGATTTCGTGGCCCGCTTTCGCTCGCTCGCTCCCGGCCTCACGGCGGGCCGCGTGATCGATCTGGGCTGCGGGCCCGGCGACATCCTGGAGCGCTTGTGCACGGCCCTCCCGGGGCTGGAAGCCGTGGGCCTGGATGGGTCTGCGGCCATGCTCGCCCACGCCCATCGCGCGTTCGAGGCTGCGGGCCTCGCGGAGCGGGTGCGTTGGGTCGAAGGACGGCTGCCCGAGGCGCTTCCGGCCGAGCGCTTCGATGCCGTCCTCTCGAACAGTCTGCTCCATCATCTCCCCGATCCAGCCGTCCTGTGGGATGCCGTCGGGGCGTTGGCGGCGAGCGGCGCGTGGGTGCAGGTCGTCGATCTCCTGCGTCCCACGGCCGCCAGCGACGTGGATCGTCTGGTCGAGACCTATGCCGCCGACGAACCGCCGGTCTTGCAGCGGGATTTCCACGCCTCGCTTCATGCCGCCTTTTCGGTGGACGAGGTCTGGGCGCAGCTCCAGCGGGCCGGTTTCGCTGGGGACCTGGCACTCGAGGTCATCAGCGATCGACACTGGGCCGTGACCGGTCGACTGTCCTAGGCGCGGGTGCGGCGCTTCGCGCGTCGCTCCGCCAAACTGGGCCCATGCCCGCGGCCGCGAAGCGTCGTTGCGATTGGTGCGGCGACGATCCGCTCTATCGCGCGTACCACGACGAAGAGTGGGGCGTACCGGTGCACGAGGACCGGACGCTCTTCGAGTTTCTCCTGCTCGAAGGGGCGCAGGCCGGGCTCTCGTGGATCACGATCCTTCGCAAGCGGGAGGGCTACCGGAAGGCCTTCGCGGACTTCGACCCGGTGAAGGTCGCGCGCTTCCGTCCCGAACGGCTGGCGCGTTTGCTCGAGAACCCCGACATCGTGCGCAACCGCCTGAAGGTGCACGGTGCGGTCAAGAACGCGCGGGCCTTTCTCGCGGTGCAGAAGGAGTTCGGCAGTTTCGACGCCTACCTGTGGTCGTTCGTCGACGGCGTGCCGGTCCAGAACCGCTGGCGCAAGAACGGCCAGGTGCCGGCGCGCACGCCCCTGTCCGACGCGATCAGCAAGGACCTGAAGCGCCGCGGTTTCACCTTCGTCGGGTCGACGATCGTCTACGCCTACCTGCAGGCCGTCGGCGTCCTGAACGACCACCTCACGGGCTGCTTCCGCCACGCCCCCTTGGCCCGCAAGCGCTAGGGGCTAGGCCGCGTCGACCCGCATCGGGTGGGCCTCGCGGTTGACGACCTCGTCCCAGTGTTCGAGCAGCCACGCGTAGGTGGTGCGAACGCCGTCCTCGAGGGAGACCCGATGGCGCCAGCCCAGGCCGTGGAGTTTGCTCACGTCGAGCCGCTTCCGGGGCATGCCGTCGGGCTTGCTCGTGTCGAAGCGCAGGTCGGCCTCGGGGTGGACCGTATCCCGAAGCATCTCGGCGAGCGCCCGGATCTCGATGTCCTCACCCGTGCCGATGTTCACGTGCTCCTCGTCCTCGTAGTCGCGCATCAACACGAGGCAGGCGTCGGCGAGGTCGTCGACGTGCATGAACTCGCGCCGCGGCGTGCCGCTGCCCCAGATCGTGACCTCCCGGTCGCCGCGCAGCTTCGCTTCGTGAAAGCGTCGCATCAGGGCGGGCAGGACGTGGGCCGCCTCGAGGTCGAAGTTGTCGCCGGGCCCGTAGAGATTCGTGGGCATGCCCGAGATGAAGTTGCAGCCGTACTGCTTCTTGTAGGCCGAGCAGAGCTTGATCCCCGCGATCTTCGCGATCGCGTAGGCCTCGTTCGTGGGTTCGAGGGGGCCGGCGAGGAGGTTGCCCTCGTCGATGGGCTGGGGCGATTCCCGGGGATAGATGCAGGAGCTTCCCAGGTAGAGCAGCTTCTTCACCGAGAAGAGATGCGCGGCGTGCACGACGGTCGCGTGAATCATCAAGTTGTCGTAGATGAAGTTCGCGGGTCGCTTCGAGTTCGGCAGGATGCCGCCGACCGTACCGGCCACGAGGTAGACGTACTCGGGGCGGTTGGCGCGGAACCAGTAGTTCACGGCGGCCTGGTCGCGGAGGTCGAGCTGGTCGCGGGTGGCCCTGAGTACGCGCGTGAAGCCTTCGGCTTCGAGGCGGCGCATGATCGCAGATCCCACCAGGCCGCGGTGTCCCGCCACGAACACCGGCGCATCGAGCGGCAGCGGCTCCCCCATGGCCCAGAACGTAGTCGAGTCGCCCGGCGTCGCCCATGTGGGACGCGACGGCGAGGCCGCGTCGTGGCGCGCTAGCCCTCGCTTCCGACACCGCTGCAAGCGCCGCCGATCCGATCGAACTCGGCGGGCGAGAGCCAGCCGGGCCAGCTCGCCAGCGTGCGGTAGGTCTCGCAGCGCTCGTTCTGGGATTCGAAACGCGGGTCGCCTTCCATCCGCGCGAGCACTGATTGGCTGCTGACCGTCGCGCGAGACACGCGAATGCCTCCGTCCTGCGCGGTGTCGAGCACGAGGTAGCGACCGTCGCCCCAGTCGGGCCACTCCGGCAATTCCCCCTGGCGGCCCTGACCCGGATCGCCGGTCGCCGCGAACTGGGTCCAGTACGAGGTCATCGCCGCGGACAGTGCTTCCGCCTGGGGACGTCGCTCGTCCGAGAAGATGTACTGGGTGAAGTCACCGAGGCTCAGGCGGCCGAACACGAAGGGCACTTCCATGGCACGCGCTGCGCCGACGATGGTCCCGATGTCGAGCCACGCGAGGTCGGGCTGCTCGTCCCAGTCGAAGCGGTAGCCATAGACGCTCGCCCCTTGAGCCGCGCGCATCGTGGTCGCGGGTTCGTCGACGCCGCGCGCCTTCCACATGAGCGAGAGGTACTCGGCGTCGCGCAGGTAGCGCGCCTCGTCCCCCGAGCCGAAGGGCAGGCCGAGCAGCTGCCAGACACTCGCCGAGCTGTAGAGCAGGAACAGGTTGTGTTCGTCTCGGTTGCCCCCGATCAAGATGGGGACCTGGTGGTAGTTGCCCGCCGCGAGCACGCGCAGCGGGTCGGCCTTCGGTAGCACGTGGCCGTCGCGGAAGAGCTGGGGGTGGTCGTAGATGCGCCCCTGGGTCTCGCCGCGGTACGCCTCGAGCAGCTGGGCCGTTGTGGCGCTCCGCAGGACCTCGCGGGTCTGGGCGTCACTCAAGGCGCGCACCCGCTTCCGCGCATCTTCCTCGTTGCTCGCATTGCCGGCGAGCACGAGCAGCTGCGCCACGACTTCCGAGGAGCTCCGCCGGTGGCCCGGCTTGGGGTCGTCCACCAGGTTGCGCGCGGTGTCGAGGGGAGTCGTGTGGAGACTGCCACTCTGCAGGATCGCGCGATGGAAGAGTCCCTCGGCACGGGGCGAGAGCAGCAGGGAGTAGATGTTGGTGGCCCCGCTCGACTCGCCGAAGATGGTG
Organism: Myxococcota bacterium; assembly: GCA_039030075.1. Lineage (NCBI taxonomy): Bacteria > Pseudomonadati > Myxococcota > Myxococcota bacterium. The sequence continues at coordinate 26,513 of JBCCEW010000038.1, forward strand.
ACGCGGTCCGGGTCGCCCCCGAAGTTCGCGATGTTCGCCTGGACCCAATCGAGCGCCGCGATGATGTCGAGGGTGCCGAAGTTTCCGGAGCGGTCGTCGGTGCTGGAACCGCTCTCGTGCAGCGCCGGGTGCGAGAACCAGCCCAGGGCGCCAAGTCGGTACTGCAGCGTCACGACGACCACGTCGCGGCTCAGCGCGAGCGTGCCGCCGTCGTGGGTCGCGGCCGAGCCGATCGTGTTGTTGCCACCGTGGATCCACACCATGACGGGCAGGCGCGCGGCGCCTTGGGGGACCGCTTCCGCACCGAAGTGGGGCGCGTAGACGTTCAGGCTGAGGCAGTCCTCGTTGCCGGTGACTTCGCCCGTACCCGACGCCGCGCTCGTCACGCCCACGGGGCGCGCGAACTGGGCGCAGGCGGGGCCGTGCGCGAGCGCGGCCCGGACTTTCGTCCAACGCTCGGGCGGGCGCGGGGCGCGCCACCGCAGGGCGTCCGTCGGCGGCGAGGCATACGGGATCCCGAGCCACGCGTGGGCGCCGCGCAGCGGCGAGAAGCCGACGACCTCGCCCTGGTCGATCACCCGCAGCGAAGACAGGTCGAGCCCGAGCGTGGGCTGATACTCGACCTTCGTTCCTTCCCGCGTGGCCCAGAAACCAAGGACCGCGAGAGCGAGGATTACGACTGCTGCGAAATCACCACGCATGCTTCAGGGGGACTCGAGAAAACGTCGGGGGCTCGTTGGGGTCGGGCGCTGGGCTGTGCGCGGACCCGCGGGGAGGTTCCCAGCGGCGAGACGCGGCCACGACGGGGAGGGTCGGAGACCGGAAGCCGGGAACCCAATAGAGAGATAGGAACGAAACGCGAACAGAATACCCCGTGGGCCCAAGGGCGGTAAAGGATCCGAGCCCGTGCAGCCAGGTAGGTCCCCGTTCGGGGGGTCCTCGTTTCAGGGGGTTGGCCGAGACCGGCAGCGGAGTGGCAAGTGAGCGGCAGCCGAGCGCGCGACGCACGGATCGATGCGGGTGCGCATCGCAGGGAAGGGTTCGCGTGCATGCGGTGATCCGCGGGTTCGGTCAGTCGGACTTTCCGATTCGCGGATGTCGCGCGATCCCCTGCGCAGAAAGGGTATTCTGGATCGCGAGCCCTCCGGGGCCGGGATGACGGATCGGCTTGACCAGAGCGGTGGCCGGAATCTAGTTTGCACAGCCGCACCGCAAGGGGAGAGCGATGATCACCCGTCTTCTCCGGGGACGGATCCCGAACGCCCGGTCGATTCTTACGGTCCGCCGCGATCCGTCCCGCCGTCCGTCCGTCACTGCGAGCCGCGTACCCGCTGCTTGGCTCGTGGCCGTGTCGGTGTGTTTGTTCGCGGCTCCGGCAGCCACACAAGACGCGGAGCGGCGTGACGCCTCTTCGCTGGCGGTGTCCCCGGTGCTGGTCGAGTCCACGCGGGTGCGAACGCGCGCCAATGGCGAGGGCGTCGAAGCCCAGAAGCAGATCGACGCGCTCGCAGAAGAAGCCGACGAGTTGCTTGCCCGATACAACACCGCCGTCGAGCAGCTGGCTTCATTGCGCGAGTACAACGATCGCATGCAGTCCTTCGTCGACGACCAGGACGCCCAGGTCGCGAAGCTGCGCGGCGAGCTCGAGCAGGTCGACGCCGTCGGCCGCAGCGTGACGCCGCTGATGCTGCGCATGATCGCGGCGCTCGAATCGTTCGTGGCACTCGATGTCCCATTCCTGATCCGGGAGCGCACCGAGCGGATCGAGCGGTTGCGCCGCATGATGGTGCGCGCCGACGTGACGCTGTCGGAGAAGTACCGGCGGATCATGGAGGCCTACCAGATCGAGACGGAGTACGGCCGGACGATCGAGGCCTACCGCGGACCGCTGTCCCCGAACGGTCACGGTGCCACCGTCGACTTCCTGCGCTTCGGCCGCATCGCGCTCCTCTACCTGAGCCTCGATGGCGAAGAGGTCGGAATGTGGGACGCGCAAGCCCGAGACTGGCGCCCGCTCGACCCGTCGTACCGCACTGACATCCGCAACGGTCTGCGCGTCGCGCGCAAGCAGATCGCGCCCGATCTGATCTCGTTGCCGCTCGTCCAACCCGGGCCGGGCGGTCCGAAGGTTGGTGGCTGATGCAGAGGTGGCGCATCCAGCATCCCGCCTGGCTGACTCTCGCCGTCGTGATGGCGTGCTCGGTCGCGTTCGCGCAGGAGGCCGACGAGCCGGCAGAGGCGGCCGTGGACACGGCCACTGCGGGAAACGATCCCGGGTCTGCGGAGGCTGGGACGGCCGCCGAGGCCGAAGAGAAGGCCGCGCCGGAAGAAGACCGGGGTCCGCTCGACGAGGGGCTGTCCGATCGCGTGAAGGCGCGCGTCGCCCGCGAGTCGCAGGAAGACCGTGAGCGAAGGACCGTCTTCCAGCAGCAGCGAGACGAGCTCGCGGGCAACGTGAAACGCCTCGAGGGGCAGGTGCGCGCTGCCGAAGCGCGGGGCGTGTCGCTCGACGAGCGCTATGCCGCCAACGAGATCGAGATCGAGACCCTCGGAGAGCGACTCACCGAACGCCTCGGGCAGATGGGCGAACTCTTCGGCGTCGTACGCCTGGTGTCGACGGATCTGAGCGCCGGGACCTGGCAGTCGCTGACGAGTCTGGGGCTCGAGGCGCGCAACAAGACCCTCGATCGCCTCGGTCGGAGTTCGGACCTGCCTTCGACGCAGGACCTCGAGCGGCTGTGGTACGCGCTTCAGCTCGAGCTCACCGAACAGGCGAAGGTCTCTGCCTACGAAGTGCCGGTGATCCTCGAAGAGGACAAGAAGGAAAAGAAGGTGCTCCGCACCGAGAACCGGCAGGTGATTCGCGCCGGTCCCTTCACGGCGATCTCCGACGGCGACTACGTCCAGTGGGCGCCCGAGCATCAGATGGTGCGGACCCTCGCACGCCCTCCGCCGCCCCAGTACGCGAACACCGCGGAGCGCTTCGGTCGCGCTCCCGGTGAGATCGGTCGCCTGGCGGTGGATCCGAGCCGCGGAGCGCTCCTCGTCGCGCTGACGGCCACGCCGAGCCTTTGGGAGCGCGTCCAGCAGGGCGGTGCCGTCGGCTACACGATCATCGGTCTCGGGATCGCTGCGTTCCTGCTCGGGGTGGTTCGCCTGGTGGTGCTCACGCTCACTCAACGACGCATCGACGCCCAGCGCAAGCGCTCCGAGTCGAGCCAGGAGAACCCGCTCGGTCGGGTGCTCGGCGTCTACGAGGAGTACCACGATGCGGATCCCGAGTTTCTCGAGCTGAAGCTCGACGAGGCGCTGCTGCGGGAACGCAGCGGCGTCGAGCGGTTTCTATGGCTGGTGCAGACAGTCTCCATCGTTGCCCCGCTCCTCGGGCTGCTGGGCACGGTCACGGGCATGATCCAGACCTTCCAGGCCATCACGCTGTTCGGTGCCGGCGACCCGAAGATCATGGCGGGTGGTATCTCCGAGGCGCTGATCACCACCACGCTGGGGCTGGTGACGGCCATTCCGCTGGTGTTGCTCTACGCGCTGATCTCGAACCGCGCGAAGAGCATCAATGACCAGTTGGACGAATACGGCGCGGGGTTGGTGGCCGACCGGCTCGAGCGAGGGCTCGAATGACCCGGTACGTGTTCTCGACCGCGATGGCGCTGCTCGTCACGTTTGCGCTCTTCTGGACGATGCAGGCTTTGATCACCGTTGGCTACAAGCTCCTCGATGGCGGGGAGCAGCTCAGCGTCGAGTTCGTGCGGCTGCGTCGGGACACCACGCCGCAGGCCACGAAGCGTCCACCGCCGAAACGGGAGAAGCCGAAGCAAGCGCCGCCGCCGCCCCAGATCCGCGCCTCGCGGTCGAACCTGGACCCGGGCGAAGGGGTTGCTCAGATTGCGCCCGACATCGACGCCTCGGCCGGCGTCGAGGCGGCGATTGCGGGCGGCGGCAGCGACCGCGGCGCCGTGCCTCTGGTGCAGCCCGAGCCCGAGTATCCGATCGCGCTCGAGCAGCGCGGGATCACGGGCTGGGTGACCGTCGAGTTCTGGGTGACGAAGACCGGCTCGGTTCGCGACCCGGTGATCATCGCCGCGCGTCCGAAGCGGGTGTTCAACCAGGCGGCACTCAAGGGCGTCCGACGCTGGAAGTACAACCCGAAGATCGTGAACGGCGAGCCCATCGAGACGAAGGAGCGGTTCACCTTGGAGTTCCGACCGTGAGGCGGCTCTTCGCCGGAGTGTGTGTCGTGCTCGCGATGGGTCTCGCGCTACCCGCCATCGCCCAGGAGGCGGAAGGGGAAGGCGACGAGCCGCAGAAGCGTCGCGGTTGGCGACGCCAGGCCGAGCCCGAAGACGGTGCCCAGCAAAAGGCGCTGCGCCCCCACCCGAAGGTCTACGAGCGCCACGCGAAGGCCCTCGAGCTCATCTTCGAGGAGAAGTGGGACGAAGCTCAGGCTCAGCTCGACAAGCTGTTTCTGCGTCGGTACAGCGCCTATGACGTCGCGACGGTCCAGGCCGACTACGGCTTGATCGCGAACGGCCGTGGCGATCGTCCCGAGGCCCGACGGCGCTTTCAGCTGGCGATCGACGCGGGCGGGTTCCCGCCCAGCAACGCGGCGGACATGCGCTTCAAGATCGCGGGCCTGTGGATGCAGGACGAGGAATGGTCGAAGGCGGCCGAGACTCTGGAAGCCTGGTTCGACGAGACGCCCGACGAGCCCAACGCGAGTTCCTACTACCTGTTGGGTCTCTGCTACTACCAGGACCGCGCCTACGAGAAAGCGCTCGAACCGGTCGAGACCGCGGCGACGCTCACCGACGAGCCGAAGGAGGCGTGGCTGCAGCTGCTCCTGGCGCTTCACCTGATCGAGAAGCGCTACGAGGCCGCGATTCCTGTGCTGCAGGCGCTGGTGTCCGAGTACCCGAAGCAGAGCTACTGGAAGAGCCTGTCGACGGTACACGGTGCGCTCGGTAGCTACGAGAAGGCGCTCGTACCCCTGCAGCTCGCCTATGAGGACGGTCAGGTGGAGGCCGGACCCGATCTGCTTCGCATGGCGCAGCTGATGATGTTCGTCGGGCTGCCTTATCGCGCGGCCGAGGCGCTGCAGACCGCTCTCGATGCGGGCGCGGTAGAGGGCGACGAAGAGGCTCTCACCATGCTCGGCAACAGCTGGATTGCGGCGCGCGAGTACAAGTCGGCGATCCCGCCGCTCAATCGCGCCGCCAGTCTCGCCGAGAACGGCGAGCTCTACGTGCGCCTCGCTCAGGTCCACGTCCAGCGCGAGGAATACGAGCCCGCGGCGGAGGCGCTCGGTCGCGCCCTCGACAAGGGCGGCTTGCGCAGTCCGGGCGACGCCCAGCTGTTGCTCGGCATCGTGAACTACAGCCGCAAGCGCCCGGCACTGGCGGAGCGTTCCTTCCAGCGCGCCGCGGGGCACAAGGAAACCCGCGGTGAGGCGGAAGTCTGGTTGCAGCACCTCGCGCAGGAGCGGGCCCAGGCCGAAGCCGCGGCCGCGGCCGCAGCCGCAGCCGCGGAAGCCGCCGCCGAAGCGGCGGCGCGGGGCGAGGCCTAGCGCGCCGGGCGAACCCGGGGCGGCACGATGCCCTGGGTGAGCCAGGGAACCTCCGCGCGCACCAGGAAGGGCGTTCGAGCGAGCGCGCTGCGCCGGGCTTCGGATGTCTCGAGGATCGCGAAGGCGCGGGCGGTTTCCGTGAGGCCTCGCAGCAGGCGATCGCGCTCTTGTTCGGGCGGGGCCGCGTCCAGGACGCGGAGTGCATCCTGGGGACGCTCCATCCGCAGCAGCGTCCACGCGAGCCGACGGCGAATACCGAGGCGGTCCGGGTGCGCGCGGAGTAGGGGCTCGTCGATCGCGAGGGCTTCGCGGTAGGCACCGAGCGTGGTGTAGAGCGCCGCGGTGCGCTGACGATCCGCCAGTCGGTTGCTGCCGCGCAGCGGCTGGAACGCGCGTGGCACCACGCCGTGGGCGACGCTCCATTCCGGGGCGTTTGCGAGCAGCTGGGACACGACGAGCCCGCGCTCGCGGTCGAAGGGGATGCCGCGCGAGGCGTAGTAGCGCGCGACGCGCGCGAAGTTCTCCGCGTTGCGGGGGACGTTGCGCAGGTACACCGCGCTCTGCAGGTTTCGGAACACCAGGCGCCAGCCGGGCGTTCCCTCGAGGTGTCCTGCCGTGTAGGCCCAGGGACGGTGGGGGTTCCCGGTCTCGGGGAGTCGGATTCCCAGGAAGACATCGATCTGGAGCCGGTCGAGGAGCGCGGGGAAACTATCCCCGGGTTCCGCCCCCTGGCGCGCGTCGATCGCGGCCAGCGCGGTGACGGTTTCCTTGGGCATGTTGAGGGAGCCGTTGATCAGCGTCTTCAGCTGCGGTGCGAGCCAGTAGCCGGCGAACCCACCCTGGAAGTAGTCGGTGTAGAGATGCCCCTCGAGCTCGGTGTCCGCGAGCCACCAGAGCGCATGGGTCGCGTACTTCTGGAGTGCGTAGGGCGTTGCATAGCCGCTCCACGTCTGGGGCAACCCGCGCGTGACGAGCGGCCAGTCGCCCCGCTGGAAGAACGCGGCGACCAGGAGCAGCAGCGTGCCCGCGATCGCGAGCCCGCCGGCGCTGCGACGCAGCAAAGCACGCAGCGCCGGTCGTTCGGCACGCACGAGCCACAGTACGATCAGGCTGCCCAGCCAGAGGAAGCGCGACGCGAAGAGCAGGAGCGCGCCCGAGAGCGCGGCGGACGATGCGAGAGCGCCTTCCTGTCCCGAGATGCGATCGAGGCGGCGCAGAAGTCGCACCACGACCGCGAGCGTCGCAATCAACAGCGCCCATACGAGGGTCCACGCCAGGGGAGTCGGGGGGACCCCGGTGGTGGGGAAGGCGAAGAGCGAGACCGGCGACCACTCGTCGAGGACGACGCCGAGGTCGGTGGTCTCCCCGCCAGCGGCGAAGTAGGCGAGGTAGGCGTCGGCGCCCGAGGGATTCGCGAGACCCGCCGCCAGCATGCCGACGAGCGCGACCGCGAGCGCGACTGCCCGTGTCCAGCCCTCGCTCCGTGCGCGTTCCGACAGCCAGTGCGCGCAGAGTACGCCTCCGAGTGCCGCGGCGACGAGCAGCGGCCCGAGCAGAAACGCGGCGTGGAGCTGTGCCCAGAGACCGACGATGGCTACGGCCGCGAGGACCCGACCGGGACCGGGGGCTTTGCGGGGAACGATGAGCAAGGCGACGACGGCGAACGCGGCGAGGAGGGTGAACAGATGCGGGCGCAGCTGTACGAGCCGGTAGGTCGAGAGCAGCCAGAAGATCACCACGCCGCCGCTCGCCGCCGCGGCGCTGCCCGCCGCGCGCCGCAGCAGTCCCCACAACATGCCCGACGCGGCGAGGACGAGCGCCACGTGCAACGCGCGCAGACCCTGGAAGCCCGTCAGCTCGAGGAGGCGCGCGAAGCCCGCGTCGGCGAGCCAGGCGGCCGTGTGTGGGGGGCCTGCTGGCGAGTCGAGCAGTGGGTCCTCTGCGAGGTGAGGGCCTTCGCTCGCAAACGCCTGTCCGAGTCCGAGATGCCACCAAAGGTCGTCGGTGAAGATCGGCTGGCCCGCCGCCACCAACACGGCGGCGCCCGTGAGCCACGCGATCCCGTGGATCCCCCACCTCGCCCAGGCGGCCCCCGACGCCGTTGCGCTCATGGGGCGGAGTGTGCCCGGTGTCGGGGGATTCGCCGACCCCGTGCGACGCCCGAGCCCGGCGCTACTCGCCGACCCAGCGGAAGCGCACCCCCACGCCCGCGCGGTAGGCCCAGCGTTCGTGCTCGATGGTGAAGGTGGCCGATTCGCCGAACTCGTTCGAGACGAAGAGCGTTTCGCGCAAGCTTCCGGCGAAGCGATACAGACGCCCGGAGACGAAGACACTCATGACGATCGAGCTGGCGCGGGCGGTATCGGCCTCGAGCTCGAGGCCGGGCCCGAAGCCGTAGTAGCGGACCTTGCGCTTTGCCGAGAGCGAGATGAATCGGAAGTCGTTCAGTGTGGTCGTGGGCTCGATCAGCTGAACCGCACGGTTGACCACGCCACTCACCTCGACTTCCTGACGGATGAACTCGAAGGAGGGCTTGACGCGCAGGCGTCGATCGAAGGCGTCGATGGTGAACGCCAGGCCCGCTCCGCCGGACCAGAGCAGCCGATCCAACTGTGTGCGCGCGCGCGAGCCCTGGCCACGAATCGCGACCTCGAAGATGCGCTGATCGAAGGCCGGCAGGATCGGGGGCGCGAAGGCGCCCGGTGAACCGCCGCCGGCCAGGTTGCGCTCGAAGCCGAAGGTGGCCGCCAGGTCGATGTGGGCGAATACCCGGGGCATCAGGAAGCGCTCGGTCAAGCGCGGCGTCATCAGCTCGAAGGAGCCGCCGACCATCGTCGTGACGTTCGTGTCGGAACCGTCCCCGTTCTGGGCGATCGTGGTGCCGAAGTTCCGAGGGACGTCGGAGTTCGGACAGACGTCCCCGTTGAAGATGTCCGGGAACGGTGGATTCCGATCCAGAAAGCAACCCGCCGGGAACGGCGGTCCGGCGATCTCGGTCGAGTCGATCCGACCCTCGGCTTCCTGGCGAATGATGTCGAAGTAGGCGGAGAACGACGGCACCCAGAGTTCGGATTCGTCGCGCTGCTCGGTCGCCGACGCAAGATTCGGTGCCGACAGCAGGAGTACGCCGAGCAGGAAGCACATCCACCAGCGATGGCGGTGGGAAAGCGAGTAGCTCGGAGTGGACGGACGCGGAGCTTGCGCCCGAGTGCGCGCACCGGGTGCGGGGGGAGACGGAACTAAGCGCATCGAATCATTCTGACGAGACGAGTCCGACGCGGCAAGGAAACCCAAAAAAGGTCTCCGGCCTTCGGACCGGTTTGACGCCGCCTCCCGCATCAGAGATGATGCGTTCTCTCGCGGGATGTGGCAAGGCAAGCTTCCTTGATGAATTCGATTGTTCCGGCGCGACAGCTGCGCCCTGATGTACCCCGGTCCTGGGCCGTCTTTCTCGCGAGCCTGTTGCTGATTTCAGCGACGGCCTCGTCGCCCATCGCCGCTGAGGAGGATGAGCGGGACGCGACGATCCTCTTGGCGCAGGCCGATGCGTCGGTCGATGACGAGGTCGAAGACGATGATTCGTCCGGGCCGCCCGAAGGCGTGCAGATCATGCGCGTGCGGGGCCGCGGTATCGACGCCATCGAGACCGAGGTCCCCTCTTCGCTGACCCAGTTCAACGCGGCGGACATCGAAGCGCTCGGCGCGCAGAACATCTCGGATCTCTCTCGGGTCACGCCGAACGTCAACATCATCCAGCCCGGCGCCACCCAGTCGATCTTCTTCATCCGCGGCGTCGGCCTGTCGGACTTCAGCGCGAACGCGACCGGCGCGGTCGCGGTGTTCCAGGACCGCGTCGCCATCAATGCGGCGGCGATCCAGACCGGTCAGCTCTACGACATCGGCGACATCCAGGCACTGCGAGGCCCACAGGGTACGGGCGCATACCGCAACGCCTCGGCGGGCGCGATCGCGGTGACCTCGCGGCGCCCGACGGGTTCCTACGCGGCGAACCTGCGCGCCACCTTCGGTCGCCGTGCCGCGGACGGCGGCAAGGGGGCACTTCACGCCTTCCTGCAGGACTACGAAGGCGCGATCGAGATGCCGATCGTCGAGGACTGGTTCTCCGGGCGGTTCGCCTTCCGCCTGCGCGATTCGGACCCGTACAAGACGAACGGTTGCGGCAATGCGCCTCCCTTCGGTTCGCGCCTGGCGCGGAACCCTCCCGCGGTTCTCCCAGCAGATGCTTCGATCTGCGGCGAGCTCTCCCAGGACCTGATTCCGAATCCGAACCCGGGCGCGGGAGTGCTTGGCATCTCCTTGATTCCTGTGGGCCTCAACCGCCGCGTCCAGTTCGAGCACAACTGGGCTGCGCGGGGGACATGGGCCATCACGCCGCCGGAGATGGAGACGAAGATCTTCTTCAACCTCCACGGCAGCCGGCTCAACCAGGACAACGTCTACGGCCAGGCGATCGGGTTCGGGCGTATTCAGGGCTTCCCAGGCGGCGACCGCGTGTTCGGTGGCATCACGGATGACGGCTATCAGGATCGCGACCTGATTCCCCAGATCGAAGCCGTCTGCGATCGCAACGCCGCGCTCGCCTGTCAGAACCCCTTCGCCCAGGCGCTGCTCGAGACCAGCCTGACCCAGCGGCCCCTCGACGCCCGTCCGTTCCGCGGCGACTACAACCGCGACGGGCGCGTGACCCGAGATGCCTATGGCGGGTTCTTCGAGATCGAGAGCAAGATCGCCGACCTCGATGTGAGCCTGCTGACCTCGTGGGATCAGTACCGACGTTTCACCCGCGGCGACAACGACTTTACGCCCGAGATCTTCTTCGAGATCGACGAAGACGACAAAGCCTGGCAGACCTATCAAGAGGTGAAGGTCGGCGGTGAGCTCGCGCGCGAGCCCTTCGAGTGGGAGATCGGCGGCTTCTATCTCCAGGAAAGCCTCGACGTGCTGGCCAACACCGCCGCAGGGATCGACGCCGGGACCATCCGCGACTACAGCCAGCGCATCTGGAGCACGGGCGTCTGGGGAAGCTTCGCGTGGGACTTCCTGGACGAGCTGACCCTCGAGGGCGGCGTGCGCTTCAACTACGAGCGCAAGACCTTCCGCTTCGACCGGTCCCTGGCCTTCGGCGGCGGCATCCGTCCCCAGGACGCGATCGACCAGGAAGAGGTCTGGCAGACGCCGACTGGCAAGATTCAGCTTCGCTACCACCTCTACGAGAACGCCAGCATCTACGCCCAGTACAACCGGGGCTTCAAGGCGGGCCACTTCAACGCGTTGAATACCGGCGAAACCCAGGACCCGGCGGAAGACGAGTTCGTCGACGCCTGGGAAGTCGGTTTCAGCGGGCGCTTCCTCGATCAGCGTCTCCAGATGTCAGGCGCCTTCTTCTACTACCGGTACCAGGACTACCAGCTCTTCCTCTTCTCGAACGCCGCGAACGGCGGACCGGTCCTCGAGATCGTCAACGCGAGTCAGGCCGAGAACTTCGGCGCCGAGCTCGAGATGCGCTTGAAGCCGCTCGAAGGTTGGGCGCCGCGCATCATCGAAGGGCTCGAGATCACGGGCAACGCGAGCTGGCTGCACGGCGAGTTCATCGACTTCCAGATCCAGCGCGAGGCGCGGTTGGCCGGTTTCGTGGTTTCGTTCGTGCAGGACTTCTCGGGCGATCAGCTGCAGAACGCGCCCGAGTGGAAGGTGTCCGGCAACGCGAGCTGGGAATTCGACCTGGGGAAGTACGGCTACCTGATTCCCTTCTATCAGTTCAGCTACCAGGACGACATCTTCTACGGCGTCAACGAGGGTGAGGGCAATATCGACTTCGACGGCACCAGCCTGTTGCCGCGTCACGCCATCGGTCAGAAAGCGTTTTGGCTGCACGACCTGCGACTCACCTACCGCACGCCCGGCGGCTCGATCGAAGTGGCCGGCTGGGTGCGCAACGTGACCGACGAGGTCTACAAGAACTTCGCCTTCGACGCGAGCGTCGTGTCCCGCGTGATCATCAACTTCGTGGGCGAGCCGCGTACGATCGGCGTCGACGTCACCGTCAACTTCTAGCCCGCTCTCGCGGCGGTCCGATCGGCGGGGCTAGGGCAGCGAGTACCCGAGCGCTCGCAGCTGGTTGAGTTGAATCTCGTCGAGCTCGAGAGTCGGCGCGTCGTCCTTCCAGGGCGGCTCGCGCTCGAGATAGCGCTCGGCTTCGTCGCGGAGGCGCGCCGTCACTTCCGGGTTCTCTTCCGCCACGTTCTGGAGCTCGCGGCGGTCCTGGTCGGCGTCGAAGAGCTCCTCCACGGTATTGCCCTTCGGACCCCGCACCATCACGTAGCGGAAGCCCTTCTCCGAAACGGACACCGTGGGCGAGATCGTGTCGACGCGTTGGCCCCAGGTCTGGTCGAGGTGGGCGACCGCGACGGTCTCGTCGGCGGGCGGCGTCTCCGAGCGCAGCTCGGCGAGCATCTCGGGCACGCGCGACCGACCGTCCGTGTCTTCCAGGGCGGGCAGCCCGAGCATGTCGAGGATCGTCGGCCAGATGTCGACGTTCTCGGTGCGCTGCTTCACGACCAGGCCCGGCTGGAGGCGGAAGGGGAGGCCGAAGATCAAGGGCACCTCGGTGGTCTCGGGGTACACGGTACGCGCGTGTCCCTCGAAGCCGCGCTCGCCGAAGGCCTCACCGTGGTCGGAGCCGATCACGATCAGCGTCTTGTCCAGCTGTCCCGCCTCGTAGAGGTGCCCGAAGAGCTGGTCGAGGATGTAGTTCACCCGCAGGATCGAGTTGTCGTAGATGTCGGCATTGCCGGTACCGAACTTCGCCGAATCCGAGTCGTAGACGAACTCGTGGAGGTCCATGAGGTGCAGGTACAGGAACCAGCGCTCCCGCCCGTACGCCCGCAGGAACTCGACCGCGCCTTCGACGACGTCCACGTCGGTGCCGCCGTGGGTGACGGTGGGGTTCTCGCGGCGAACGTCGCTGGCCACGGGCTTGAAGTTGGGCCGGGTGTAGATCTCGAAGCCCTGGTCGAAGCCGAAGTAGCCTTCCACCCAGCCGTTGCGCCAGATGCCGGCCGTCCGGAAGCCGGCCTCGCGGAAGATCTCGGCGGGCATCTTCGCCTGCTCGGGAATGGTGTGGTCGAAGCGCGTGACACCGGCCCGGGTGGGGTGGTAGCCGGTCCACAGCGACGCCATCGAACACTTCGTCCAAGACGATTGCGAGAGGTGGCGATCGAAGCGGACGCCCTGGTACGCGATCGCGTCGAAGAAGGGCGAGGTCGGGCGGGTATAGCCATAGGTGCGCAGACGGTCGGCGCGCAGGGTGTCGACCAGGATGAAGAGGACGTTGACGTCGTCCCGCTCGCGCAGGGCCTCGAAGGCCTCGACGCCTCCGATCGGGCGCGGGTCCTCGGGAACGTCTTCGCCCCAGGGGTTCGCGAAGTAGAGCGCGAACGCGACGACTGCCGCGATCAACCAGGGGCCGGGCCCACGAACGAAACGACCAAGTGCGTTGGATTCCATGGACGCGCAATCTAGCGAAGCCCGAGCGCCGCGCGGCCCTCTGGCGCGCCGATTCGCGCGGTGCAGATCCCTGATTTTGGGGCGCTTTGAGGCCGAGGCGAGCGGGGAGGGCGGTTATACTCCGCGCCCGTGCCGTACCAACACCTGCTTCGAACTCGATGGATCCTTCTCCTGCTCGCCTGCGTGCTGGGCGTCGTCGCATGCGAGCCCGCCGACCCGCTGCCCGGCTTGATCGCGCGGCAGGAGCAGGGCGACTACGCGGGAACGATCGAGCCGCTGAGGGCGCTGCTCGAGGAGCGCCCCGACGATCCCGAGGTCCAGTACCACTACGGCATCTCCTTGCTCACCACCGGCCAGCAGTCGCTCGCCATCTGGCCCTTGCGTCGCTCGATGGAGAACGAGGCGTGGCTCAGCAAGGCGGCCCTGCCGCTGGCCGCCTCGTTCATCGGGACCGGGGCCTACGACGACGCGATCGAGACCACCAACCAGGTGCTCGAGGCCGAGCCCGACAATGTGAACGCACTGTTGGTGCGGGCCGACGCGCAGATCCGCTCGCGCCGCTTCTATGAAGAGGCGCTGGCCGACGTCGAGAAGATCCTCGAGATCGATCCGGACAACACCCTCGCCCTGGTTCCACGAGCGGTGGCCCTGCTGGCGCTCGAGCGCACCGAAGAGGCGGGCGACGCCCTGGCCGTGCTCGAGGAGTCCTACCGCGACGACAGCCTCGGTCTCCACGGCAACTCGGGGATGTGCGCGGCGCGGGCGACCTTTGCGAAAGAAAAAGGGGAGCTCGCGAAGGCCGACGAGATCTTTGCGGACTGCCTCGAGCGCTTTCCCTCCGATGGCATCGTGATCAAGGAAGCGAGCGCCTTCTACGACTCCCAGGGCCGCCCCGAGCGCACCCAGGAAGTGCTGGAAGAGGCACTCGAAGCCGATCCGAGCCTGATGGCGCTCCGCTCGAACCTGGCGATCCGCCTGCGCGCGGAGGGGAAGACCGACGAGGCGATCGAGCTGCTGCGCGAGGGCACGAACGTGCCGGTTCCCGACAAGGCGGCCGAGGCCTGGGCCGCGATCGCGGCCTTCCATGTGGAGCAGGAGGATTACGCCGCCGCGGTCTCGGACCTCGAGAACGCGCGCCGACTCGACCGCAGCGAGAACAAGACCCTCGAGCTCACCTACGCAGACGTGCTGGCGCTGGCGGGGCAATTCGACGAGGCCCTCCGCGTGGCCGACGGCTTCGACATTCCCGCGTACCAGTCGATGGTGCGGGGTCGGGTGGCGCTGGAGCGCGATCAGCCCGCCGAGGCCCTGCGGTACTACTACGAAGGGGTACGGCTCTGGCCCGACAACCCGATCGCTCGCTACTACGCCGCGATCGCCGCCGAGCGTGTCGGCGACTTCGCGCGGGCGGTCGAGGACTACCGCTACGCGATGCGGATCGACGCGAAGGCCACGGACGCTCACCTGCGGCTGGCGCGTCTGCATCGCGCTGCCGGGCGCTACGACCTGGCGCTGTCCGCGGTGGCGTTCCAGAGCGGCGGACGCGAGGCCGAGTTCGAGTCCGGCCTCTTCGAGCTCGAGACTCTCGGGCAGATGGGACGCCTCGAGAACCTGCCCCAGCTCGAGAAGCGACACGGCGAGAGCGAGCACTGGGGCGCGATGGTCGCCGCCCTCGCCGACGGCGTCGCGCAGACCGAGGGCCCCGAGGCCGCGATCGCACTGATCGAAGCCCGCGAAGACGTGCAGCTCGCTTCGCCGACCCACGTGGCCGCGCTGGATGCGCTGTCGCGCCACCTGATCGACGCGGGCAAGGCTGACGAGTCGCTGAAGCGGGTCGAGGCCGCACTGGCCGCGAACCCGGGCGATGCGCACCTGAAGGCGCTGCAGGGGCGCTCGCTGCGCGCGGCGGGGCGACCGGAGAGCGCGGTGCGCGAAGCCTTCGAGGCCGCGCTGGCGAGCGATTCCGAGGACGCGGTCGCGCTGCGCGGTCTGGCCGAGCTCGATGCGGCAGGCGGCAACGTCGAAGGCGCGATGGCGCGCTACGACGCGTTGATCGCGGCGCATCGCGATGATCTCGAGGCGCCGGTCGTCGCTGCGCGCTTGCTCGCAGAGGCGGGCCGCACCGAGGACGCCGAGGCAACCCTGAAGCGGTTGCTCGACAAGCACCCCTACGTCCACGAGGCCGCATCGCGGCTGGCGGCGCTGCGCGTGGCGCGCGGCGCGGAACCCACCAAGACCCTCGAACTCGCGCGTCGCGCGGTGTTCTTCGGCGGTGGCGCCGAAGCCGAGGCCTTCCTGGCGACGCTCGTCGAGGCCGAGCCGAGCGAGTCGCCCGAAGCGGGCTGACCGCGATCTAGGGCGTGTAGTCCGTCGGCGGCTTTTTGAAGCGGTCCTGGCGCAGCATGTAGCTGCGCTTGCGCACGCCTTCCGGCAGCTCGATCGTCTCCAGATGCGCGTGGGCGGCGTCGTAGTCCCGCTCGAGCCAGGCGCGGGCGATGATCGTCACCGTGCGCTCCCGCAGCGGCACGTCGCTGAAGGACTTCACGTACTCGATGGTGGTCGCCGGGTCGCGGCCGCTGATGGCCTTCGCATACACCGAGAGCGCGGGCTCGGCCCAGCGTTCGACCGGGCGCTCTTCGGCCCAGGCCAGTGCGGCCGTCACGTCGTTGCGAAACCAATCGCGGTAGGCCTCCATCACGCCATCGTCGCGATCCTTGCCGGCGGGCAGCGTTTCGAGCCAACCGAGCGCCGCCAGCGGATCCTGTCGCGCCCAGCGTGTTCCTACGCGGCGCGCGAGCCCGCTGGGGCGGGCATCGCCTTCAGTGATCCGCGGCGCCGCGAGCTTCGCTGCGTGTGCGGGATCGAGGACGGCAAGGGAGCTGTGCACGCGCGGAATCATGACGCGCCGGAAGCGCGGATCGGGTAGGGCGTCCGCCCAGGCAACGGCCTTCTCGCCGCCGAGTGCAGCGACGCGCCGTCGCGCCAGGACTTCGGCACGGGTCTGCTGGGTCACCTGATCCGTGAGGCCCTGGATGTGCTCCTCGAGCCCGGGCTGCCCCGACTCGTCCCAGCCGACCAGGGCGGCGGTGACGGCGTTGTCGCGCTGGACGTCGAAGCGCAGGGCCTCGGCGTGGCGGATGGCGGCTTCCGGATCTCGCTGGGCCCAGCTGCGGAACACCGCCGCCGACACGGCCCCGCTCATCGCCCGCCAGTCGGTCTGGGTCCATTGGAAGGCGGCTTCCGGATCAGCGGCCGCCCACCAGGCGGCCATGGCGACGACCTCCGGGTCGCCCGCTTCCAGGCTCGACCCGGCGTACGCCTCGAAGACCGCGTTGCGCTCGGCCACCGGCGTCTCGACCAGGAAGCTCGCGAAGCGGGCCTGTCGGCGGAGCGGGTCGGGCTCGGCGAGGAGCGCCGCGGCGCGGGCCGCCGGATCGCTCGGCAGAGCGTCGGCCGCGCGGGCTTCGGTCGGGTCTTCGGGTGCGCCGCAGGCGGTACAGAGGGCCAGCGCGGCGAGCGAAATCGAGAGAGAGAAGCGTCGCATGGGCGGCAGTCTACGCATGGGCGATCGATCGGCAATCGAATCGTTTCGCCTGAGGCGATATCGCGCCAACCCCGCAGCTTCAAAGCATTTCTGCGAGTTTCCCTGCGAAAAGAACGCGATTTCCCGAAATGGGAAGAGTTTTTCCCATCCCCAGCGATCGGTCATGTCAACATGCCCAAAAAACCGAGGGAATTCAGGTACATGAATTCCCTTGACCTTGGCATGGGGATTGCTGCCTAATAACCCCATCGGTTCGCGCGCTCCCTTCGAGGTTCGGAGGGGCATTCCAAATCCGAGGAGACAAAATGAGACTCAGTCGACTTGCGCTGATTGGCGTATCCGCCATCAGCCTGTTAGTTGCCGGCTCGGTCCAGGCGCAGACGTATATCATCAGCGCCAAGGCCGGTTCGGCGACGGGTGGCTTCATCGACTTGCCCGCAGTGGGCGCGTCGCCCTGCCCGTCGATCACCCAGGGCTTCCGCATCGGAACGATGGTTCCGCAGACGGCTACGCCGCCCATCACGGGCATGACGCCCGCCAACACCCAGAGCGCGATTGCGTTCCCGGGCGGCTGCATGCGCGGCAACCCGGCGGTGCAGACCGTGATGGCCACGGGCACGATGGCCGGCGCCCAGTTCACCGTGCCCACGAGCGTGATCAGCGCTCCGGCGACCATGGTGAACAACGTGCCGGTGCCGCTGGTGCCGAACCTCCAGCAGCTCGCCACGAGCTTCAACTTCGCGGGCCCGATGTCGGTGCCCTTCGAGGCCCAGAACCAGACGATGGCGACGGGCAACAACACGGGCGTGTGGCGCCGCATGCGCGCCGGCGCTTGGACGACCCAGACGGGTCGCGCCGGGTCCAACTTCACCTGGTGCATGGGTTCGCCGCCGAACCCGCTGTGCACGAACATCACGGGTGCGGGCGCGGCTTCGCCGGGCATCATCAAGAACACCGCGGGCGTGAACGCCTTCGGTGGCACGATGGGCCTGGTGCTGACGACGGGCACTAACACCTCGTCCCTCGCGGTGCTGGGCCTGCCCGGTCTGCCGGGCGGTGTTGGCCTGCAGGTGATCGTGGGCATGGGCTCGCGCGCAGCGGGTCGTGGCTATGCCGCGTACGACACGGACATGCTGGCTTCGGGTCCGATCTTCCTGATGTACACCCTGACCATGACGGGCCCGTTCGGCCTGGTGGGCATGGTGTCGACCCCGATCCCGAACATGCTGCCCGCGGGC